>JALWTZ010000026.1 GCA_026993285.1 Lysobacterales bacterium
ATGGACAGAAAGATGGTGTGGCGGCAGCAGAACTGGCGCAGAGATTATAATCACTTTGAAATGTGGTTGAAGTATTGGGATTGGTGGCATCACTACCCGCATTGCTGATAAAGTAGTTGTTGGATATATTGATATAACTCAAAAAACCGGCTGCACCGTAATTACCATTATCCATGACAATGCAATTATCCATTTTACCCTGCCCGATAAAACCGTAATCACCATTTTCCTTGATCACGGAATTGGTCACGATGGCAAAAGTTGCGGAAATACCACTGCTGCCATTGCCGCGGACAATCACCCTGTCAATCAGTGCATTGTTAGCAGCGGCTATGCCAAACCGAGCCATGCCGGTAATGGTGCCATCGTGGATTTGCAGCCCGGATGCGCTGTGCTTGATCCCGTCACTGGCTCCACTGCCGGTTCCGTTACAGGAGGGCGCATTGCCTGAACAGGTGGCCGGGCCGATGATGCTGAAACCATTCAGGTCGATATCCACATTGTCGGCGGTGACTTCGATGACATTCACGCTGGTGGAAGTGGTGGTGAGATTACTGCTCAGCACATAGCTGCCGGACTTACCGATCGTGATGGGAAAGCCGGCTGAATCACCAGACAGGCAACCCAGGCTTTCCGCGCAGGTCTGGTTCAGTTCAATACGCCCTTCCGCGGCCCAGACAGGCTGGCAGGCAAACAGTGCGAGTGTGGCGAGAATGTGACGTGTTTTCATCTGGGTTTCTCCTTTTTTGGGGGTTCACCTTACTCAATCGGTAAACCGCCCACCCATGTGTCACTTGAAGCCAAAAAACTGAAAAGCCCATCTTACGCACCTGCTTTTGTTCATTATGAAGGTTGTATAGAAAGCACGCTTGTAAACAAAAAGATGGGGATCGGATTGCAAAAAACAGGAATTCGTTTTTCAATAGTTCCAGCCGGGTGGTAGCAACAGGCGCATTACAGGTGGCAAGTGTGGGGAAACGAACATGAAAGACGGGCAATGGCAACAACTGGACGCCTTGCTGGACAAGGCCGTAACCCTTTCACCCGAGGGTCGTGCCGAGTTGCTGGCTTCGGTGGAAGAGCCCGAGTTGCGGGCCACGCTCGAACAGTTGTTGCGGCAACTGAAAACCCAGGAAGAGGCCCCCATGGATGCCAGGGTCCATGCCCTGATCTCCGAATGGATGAGCGACAGCAGCACGGAGGAACCGGACAGCAAGGATTACGGTGAGTTTGAGTTGCTGGAATGCCTGGGCAGTGGTGGTATGGGGCAGGTCTGGCTGGCCCGGCGCAAGCACGGGCCGGTGGAACAGAAAGTCGCGCTGAAAATTCTCAACCATGGCGTGCGTTGTCCATTGGCGCGAAAAAAAATGGTGCACGAGATGCATCTGCTGGCCCGCTTGCAGCACCCGGGAATCGTGGGTTTTGTTGATGGTGGCGTCACGGAGGAAGGCCAGCCCTGGCTGGCCATGGACTATTGCCCGGGCCAACCCATCCATCGTTGGTGTGATGCGCATCAGCAAGGCATCGACGCGCGCATTCACATGCTGATACGCGTGTGCGAAATCGTGGATTATGCCCATCGGCAGCTGGTGGTGCATCGGGACATCAAACCCGGCAACATCCTGGTGGATGAACAGGGCAATCCGCGCCTGCTGGATTTCGGGATTGCCCGTGTGTTGGAATCGGAAGAAGAACTGTTGGGCGAAGAGGCCAGCAGTACCCGGATTTTTTCACCGGGTTTTGCCGCGCCGGAACAGATGCGCGGCGGGCAGATCACCATGGCCACGGATGTCTATGCCCTGGGTGTGCTGGCCTGTGTGCTGATCTGGGGGCCGTTCGCGCTGGAAAAACTGCAACCGGTGGAGCACTGGCAGGAGCTACGCGATTTTCTGCAGCAACAGTTGCAAGACCGGCCGGAAAGCCACGCCCGCAACCGGCAAACCACCCATGCGCACTTACTGGCGTTGCTACGCAGTGATCTTTGTCGCGTACTGGCCCGTGCCCTGCATCCGGACCCGGCCGCCCGTTACCCGAATACCCAGGAACTGGCGCGGGATTTGCGCAACTTCCTGGAAATCCGCCCGGTCGATGCGCGACCTGGCAGCATCCGCTATCGCATGGCCCGTTTTGTCCAGCGGCACCGCAGCATGGTGTTGGTGGCCTCCACAGCCGTTTTGGGCATGGTTCTGACCACCACGATTGCGCTGTATCAGTGGCAACAGGCTGAAAAAACCGCCTTGGAAGCGGCAAAAGAGGCGCAGCGGGCAAAAAGCGTGGGGCGGTATCTCAAAAACCTGTTCGCCATGATGGACCCGCAACAACAGGGCAACCCGGAAATCACCCTGCAGGCCTGGCTGGACCGAACCCTGCAACAACAACTGCGGCAATTGCCGCAAGACCCGGCTTTGCGGCAGGCTGTGGAACAATCCCTGGCGGAAGTACTGGTCAACATGGGGCGTTATCAAGATGCCGAGCCATTGCTCGATCGCCTGTTGGCACAACCCCTGCCACCGCAACAGCAGGTTCAACTGATGCGGGTCAAGGCCAACCTGCTGCAATACACCAGTCGAATCCAGGAAGGCATGGCGATGTTGGAAAAGGCCGAGCAACTGGCAGGAAAACTGGAAAACCCGCGGCTTTGGTTCCTGACCATGGCGGATTATTTATCCCTTGCCTCTGATCTCGGTCGAAGCATCGAAAAAGCCCAAAGCGTGGCCAATCGGTTGCTCTCCAGAATGGATGAAATCCCGGCAGGCGAAGAGGGCAAGGAAATCCGTCTGCGCGCAGAGGAGTCACTGGCAAGATACTGGGCAGACGAGGGGGAATACACAAAAGCACTTCAGGCCATTAATCAGGCGATGGATCTCGCCAGAACTATCTATGGAGAGAACCATGTCAAGCTGGCCAGTTTGCTGGATATCCGGGCCGATATCTACGCAGCACAGGGAAAATTTCAACAGGCAGCGGAGGATGATCGCAAGGCGCTGGAGCTGTTCAGGCAAACCTTGGGGCCGGATCATGTCCTGACCTACAACAGTCTTGTGGATGTGGGTGCGAATGAACTGGCCGCGGGCCAGCCGGAAAAGGCCTTGGAATACCTGTTGCAGGCCAGAGAGCGCTATGCCGGCTGGAAACCTCGGCACATGTATTTGATGGTTATCGAATCCAATATCTCGGAAGCGGCACGGCAACTGGGGCAATACCCACTGGCAATCAAACATTTGCGCAAGGCGCTGGAACTGGCCCGTCAGCATGTGGGAGAAGAAAGTTTACGTTTCGGGCTGAACCTTGCCCTGCTGGGGCGAGTGGAAGGTTTGCTGGGTGATGCGGAAAATGCGGAACAGCACTTTCAACAGGGCCTGGAAAAACTGGCTGCCAAGGCTGGGAAAACCAGTAATTATTACCTGCGGATATTGGGGGAATACGGCGGTTTTCTGCTTGAACAAAAGCGGTGGAAGGAGGCTGAAGCCGTACTGACGGAAGCTGTCAATGGCCTGGAGCAGATGATGGCGGCAGACAGCGTCTATGTCCAGGCCGCCAATGTCTATCTGGGCCTGCTGCGCCTGCAACAGGGTGAGACCGAAGAGGGCCGGCAAAGGTTGCAACAGGCCATCCCCGTGCTGGAGCAGGTCAGCGCCAAGTACAGTCGGCGGCTGAAACTGGCGAAACTGGCCTTATCGCAATCTCTGGAATCGCAGTAATCCGATCCAGACTGTTTATATGGAATGGAACAGGGTTGCGATCAATAGCTCAAACAGCAACCGGATGCAAGGATTCATCCGTGACCGTGAAGCCCTGCACAGTTCTGCAAACCACACATTCTTTCTAGGCGTGTCTTCGGTATGATGAAGAGTGTATGACTCAAGCGATCAGAGGGGGGTCTGAATCGGCTGATGAATACGGAATTGGCATACAAGGAAACACCCACGCTGACCCGCCTGCTGCGGGAAGCCCGGGGGGGCAGCCGCCAGGCGATGGAAGAAATCATACCGGCCGTCTATGAAGAACTGAAGCAGCTGGCGCATGCACAACGTCAGCGGCTGGGTGAAAGCACCCTCAACACCACCGCGCTGGTGCATGAACTGTTTGTTCTATTGCAGCAGCGTGAGGCCATGCAGCGCTGGAAAAACCGCCGGCACTTCTTTGCCTCTGCCGCCCTGGCCATGCGCTGCATACTGGTGGATCACGCGCGCAGCCTGCAGGCGGACAAACGCGGTGGCGGGCAACAACCGGAACGGCTCAATGAAGACAAGGTGGCCGCGCCCGGTTCCCTGGAATGGCTGGTGCAACTGGACCAGGCCCTCAACGAACTGGCGCGGATCAACCCCCTGGCCCGGGATATTGTCGAGTTGCGCTATTTTGCTGGCCTGAACGAGGCGGAAACCGCCCGGCAATTGCACACCAGCCGCAGTACCGTCAGCCGAGAATGGCGCAAGGCACGGGCTTGGCTGGCCCTGTTCCTGGAGCAGCAGACCCATGGACATTGAACGGCTGAAACAGGTCGATGCCCTGTTGGGCCAGGCCCTGGAGCTACCGGAGGCGGAGAGGGCGGCCTTTGTGGCTGCCATCGAGGATGAAGCAATCCGTCAGCAACTCAGCCAGCTGTTGAGCCTGGAAACCACCCTGGAAACCGTGCTGGATCAGCCGGTGATGGAAAGTCTGCTTGCCGAAGAGCAGGCCACCGCCGAAATCCATGCGCGCTATGGGGATTTCGAGTTATTGCAACGCTTGGGCGAAGGGGGCATGGGCCAGGTCTGGCTGGCCCGCAGGGTTCATGGCCCGGTGGAACAACAGGTGGCGCTGAAGATTCTGCACCGGGGCATTGCCAGCCAGTGGTTACGGCACAAGCTGCTGGAGGAAATGCGCCTGCTGGCCCGCCTGCAACACCCCGGCATTGTGGGCTTTATTGATGCAGGCATCACGGACGACGACCAGCCCTGGCTGGCCATGGAATACTGCCCCGGCCAGCCGGTGGACCGCTGGTGTGAAGCGCAGGCCCTGTCCACCCCCCGGCGCATCGAGCTGATCCGGCAGATCTGTACCATTGTCGATTATGCCCATCGCCAGCTGGTGATTCATCGGGATATCAAGCCTGGCAATATCCTGGTGGATGAACAGGGCAATCCGCGCCTGCTGGATTTTGGCATTGCCCGTGGTCTGGAACTAGCCAGCGAAAACGGTGAAGTAGACAACCCCAGCACGCGGGCATTCTCCCCGGGCTATGCCGCGCCGGAACAGATTCGTGGCGGTGCCATCAGTACGGCCACGGATGTGTACGCGCTGGGTGTGCTGGCCTGTGAGCTGCTGTGGGGGCCCTTGCCGATCAAGGAGCTGCAACCAGTGGAGCACTGGACGGAGCTGCGCGCGTTCCTGCAGCAACAGTTGCGTGATGCACCGGAAAGCAAGGCGCGCAACCGGCAAACCACCCACAAGGTGCTCTGTTCCCTGACCCGCAGTGACCTTTGCCGGGTGCTGGCCCGGGCGCTGCATCCCGACCCGGCCGCCCGTTATGCCACCCCGCGTGAACTGGCAGAGGATCTGGCCAATTTTCAGCAGCTCCGCCCGGTTCAGGCCCGCCCGGGCAATACCCGTTATCGCTTCACCCGTTTTTTGCAGCGTCACCGCACCATGGTGGGGGTGGCGGGCCTGGCCGTGTTGGGCATGGTGTTGGCCTTTGGCGTGGCCCTGTATCAGTGGCAACAGGCCGAACAAGCTGCGGCACAGGCGCGGATGGAGGCCCGCCGGGCTGAAAGCGTGGGGCAGTTTCTCACCAACCTGTTTGCCATGAGCGACCCCCAGCAGCAGGGCAAACGAAACCTGACCTTGCAGGAATGGATAGACCGCACCCTGAAACAGCAACTGCGGCAATTGCCCAGGGAACCGGAATTGCGTCAGGCGGTAAAACAGTCACTGGCCGAAGTACTGGTCAACCTGGGTCGCTATCAGGATGCCGAACCCCTGATCGAGGATCTGCTGCAGCAATCCCTGCCCGTGGAACGAAAGGTCAAGCTGTTGCGCACCCATGCCAATTTACTGGCTTATAGAGGGCAAACACAACAAGCCCTGGATGTTTTGGGGCAGGCCGAGCAATTGGCGGGCAAACTGGTGGATCCATTGCCACGGCTGGCCACTCTGGTGGACATGATGGGCTTGTGGACCGTGACCCTGGATGAGGCCCGGGAAGCCCAGGCACTGGATGCCAGGCTGGAGCCCTGGATTCCCTATCTGGAGAATCAGCCAAAAGGCCGGGCCCTGCTGGTCAAGCTGGGAGAGTATCGAACCGTGTATCTGAAAGTACTGGGGCAATATGCCCGTGCGCTGGAAGAGAACAGCAAAGCCCTGGCCTTGGCCAGGCAAGTGTACGGAGATTTCCACCCGCGGCTGGCCACCCTCTATTCCGCCCGCGCCGATGTGTATGCCGTCACGGGCCAGTACGCGCAGGCGGCGAAAATGGATCGCCAGGCACTGGCAATTCACCAGGAGACATTGGGCCCGGATCACGCGGATACCCTGGCCGCCATGGCGGAACTGGGCGCCGATCTGCTTTCCGCCGGCCAGCCGGAAAAGGCATTGTCGTATTTGCAGCAGGCCATTGACGGGTTCAGGCGACTGGACGAGCAGAATCTGAATATGATGAACATGGAAGGCAATTTGGCGGAAGCCGCCCGGCAACTGGGCCAGTTTGCGAAGGCGGCGCAACACCTTCGCAAGGCGCTGGAGATGGCCGAAACCCGGGTTGGCAAGGAGAGTGTCAATGCGGGCTTGTATCACGCCCTGCTGGGGCGGGCACTGGGGCTTTCAGGGCAGGCGCGGGATGCGGAAAAACATTTTGTTCGTGGCCTGGAAATCCTGAAGAAGCAGGCGGGCGAACAAAGCCCCTATACCTTGCGCATTCTGGGGGAATACGGCGCCTTTCTGCTGGAACAGGGCCGCCTGGATGAAGCGGAAACGGCACTGGTGCAGGCGGTGGATGGCCTGGCAAGCACCATGGGGCCAGACGCGCTCTATGTGCAATCGGCCAATCTCTATCTGGGCCTGTTGCGCCTGCGCCAGGGCAGAACCGAAGAAGGTCAACAACGGCTGCGGCAGGCCCTCCCGGTGCTGGAACAGGCCGGCATCAAGTTCCGCCGCCGGGTCGAACAGGCCCGCCAGGCCCTGAAAGCACTGGCCGGCACCGAAACGGATACCGGCCAGCAACCAGGGAACGCAGCGGCTCAGTAACGCCAGCGCCGGTCCATGCTGTCGCTGAAAACCTCATCGGCGGTCTCATTC
This sequence comes from Lysobacterales bacterium, assembly GCA_026993285.1. Taxonomy (GTDB): domain Bacteria; phylum Pseudomonadota; class Gammaproteobacteria; order Xanthomonadales; family S139-57; genus S139-57. Next base: position 7,273 of record JALWTZ010000026.1, read on the forward strand.
AAGGTAACAGCCAGGGCTTTCAGATCCGTGTTGTAACCCTGGCCTTCCGTCTTCATTTCCGGCATGGAATCCACTTTGCGCCAGCGGTTTTTTCCCCAGCGGTCATAGCCGAGGATATCCTGGTCGGTAAAGGGGATACCGGCGATCTCTCCACTGGTGTCGAAGCTGAGCAGCAGTTCGCCCGTTTCCGGCACATACTCAAAGGCGTCGATACGCAGATGCGGGGGAATGGGGTAGCCTTTGGCCGTGGAATACGGGTAATTAGCATCGACCAGTGTTGTAGGGGTAAAAAACAACAAATCCAGGCTGGCGGTTGATGCCATAAAAATCTCATTGCCCATAACATAATTCCAGGATGAGTGCGGAAAGTCTATATCGAAAGAGACCAGCAAGGTATCATCACTCAGGGTGCTGATACCATCCACTGCCACACCTTCCGGAATGCCTGCTGCACTACCATCGAAAAAAATCCGGATACCACCGAGACCATCAATGGTAATGTCACGGGTTTCTGTTACTTCTCCTGCAATATCGTACGAGTACAATACCCCAAACAAATCTGGAACATCAGTGATTCCTGTTAAATTAACACCAGGTATTGACAGGGGAGAAGTGTCATATTGAAATGTTGGTACAAACTGTATTATGGAAACATCCTCATCAGGAAACACTTCGCTGTAATAAGAGAAATCCACATCCGGCGCAAAATACAGATTACTCCATTCGGGAGGAACAGAACCAGCCTGCCCTGATCCTGCCCAAAGCAACAGCCCGGCTGTGGCCAGTCGTTTTGCTAGGTTCATGGCTGCGTTCCTCAGGGGCAGATTGTCAGGCTGTTTGTGTTGGCTCCACAATAGTTTCCATAAACACTAAGGGCATTATATACGTTTCCGGTATTCGTCGTGCCACCACCATCATTACCATAGATCAAGGAGTCGCTGTAAACGGATTTTATTCCAGCCGAATAAAGCCCATAGTCCTGGTTATCATGAATATGTGCGTTTTTTATAACTGAGCTTATCGCAGTTATTCCAGCACTGCCATTATTGTAAACAATGACATCTTCTATGGTGCAAGATATACAAGAAATTCCTGTATTTCCATTGCTGTATACCTGTAAGTTTTTAATTTGTGAGCTGCCAGTATTAATACCAACTCCGCCCACACCCATTACCGCGCCGTTATGGATTGCGGTGCCATCAGCCTGTGAATTGATTCCCATGCCGGAACCGGTGCTGTCACAGCTCGTACTTGTACAAGTGACAGGGCCCTGGATGGAAAAGCCATTCAGGTCGATTTCTACATGCTTGACGCCGCTGCTAACTTCGATGGCCGTGGTATCTGCATTGCCAACAACCAGATCACTGGTCAACACATAGCTGCCCGACTGGCTGATGGTGATGGGAAAGCCGGCGGTATCGCCGCTGGCACAGCCAAAGTTCTCGGCGCAGACCTGGCTGATTTCGATCCGCCCCTCGGCGGCGTGGGCGGAGGAAAAGGCCAGAACAGACAACAAAGCAATCGCGGTTTTTTTCATCTCGTTTCTCCTTGACGTGGGTGGGTTCACCTCTACATACGGAAACGGAGGAAAAAATGCGTCAACTTTTTTTCATCAATGTGCTGTTCTGGCCTGGGTTGTGGATGAAATTGTTGTTTATTCAATGGCTTGGCCATGCTACTAACCGCTTGGCCCGACCATCAGACTTCCAGCCGGTAGACCCGGCCATTGCGCTCCACCTCCAGTAGCAGCGCATCCGGCTGCTCTTGCAGCAGGCGCTGGAACTGATCCAGGTCGCGCAAGGCTTCGCGGTTGATGCGCAGAATCCGGTCGCCTGGGCGCAGTCCCGCCCGGTAAAGGCGGCTGCCGCGCACCATCTTGTCGATGACCACCCCTTCGGCCAGGCGGTCGCCTTCCATTTCGGCGCGGCTGATAAACAGCACACCAGCCAGGCGGCGGTCCAGGTCGGCGCCATCCAG
>JALWTZ010000027.1 GCA_026993285.1 Lysobacterales bacterium
CACTGGTGTACAACGTGGAAACCGACGAGCTGATCGGCGATCTCACCGAGGAAGGCCAGACGCTGCTGGTGGCCAAGGGCGGCAAGGGCGGCCTGGGCAATATTCACTTCAAGTCTTCCACCAACCGGGCGCCGAAAAAATGCACGCCGGGCACGCCGGGCGAGCAGCGCGAGCTGCAACTGGAACTGAAGGTACTGGCCGATGTGGGTCTGCTGGGCTTTCCCAATGCCGGCAAATCCACCCTGATCCGCGCCCTGTCCTCGGCCCGCCCCCGGGTGGCGGACTATCCCTTCACCACCCTGCACCCCAATCTGGGCGTGGTGCAGGTGGAGCTGAACCGCAGTTTTGTCATCGCCGACATTCCCGGCCTGATCGAGGGCGCATCCGAGGGCGTGGGCCTGGGCGTGCAATTCCTCAAGCACCTGCAACGCACCCGCCTGCTGTTCCACCTGGTGGACCTGGCCCCCATGGATGGCACTACCCCCGCCGAACAGGTACGCAAGCTGGAACGCGAACTGGCCAACTACGACCCCGCCCTGCTGGAAAAACCCCGCTGGCTGGTGATGAACAAGCTGGACCTGCTGCCGGAAGAAGACCGCGACAGCGCTGCAAAAGCCCTACTGGCCGAACTGGAATGGACCGGCCCGCATTATGTGATCTCCGCCCTGGCCAAACAGGGCCTGAAGCCACTGATGTTCGACGCCATGGCCGCGCTGGAGGCCATGAACCGGGAAGACGAAAGCGCCGGGGATGAAGCACCGCCAGCGGAATAGGGCCTTGCGCCGGAACGTGGGCGACTAGGCAAGCCAATCCCCCGCCAGTGCCTGCAGCACGGCGATGAGGGCCGGGCCGGCGGTTTCGGTGCGCAGGATGCGCGGGCCGAAGCGCACGGCCTGTATGCCGGCGGCCTGCAGCATGTCCACTTCTTCGTTGCTGAAGCCGCCTTCCGGCCCCACCAGAATCTCGATGGCAGGCACTTGCCGAATGCGCGCCGTGGACAGGGCTTCGGCCTGCGGGTGCATCATCAGCGCCAGCGCCTTTGCATCCCGGCGGGCCAGCCATTCCGACAGGCTTTGTGGCGGCTCCAGCTCGGGCACGCGGCAGCGGCCGCTTTGCTGGGCGGCGTGAATCAGCACTTCCTGCCAGTGACGCAGGCGGTTGTCCAGCCGCTTGCCTTCCAGTTTTACTTCCGAGCGTTGCGTGTGTAGCAGCACAATGCGCCGCGCGCCCAGTTCGCAGCTTTTCTGCAGGGCGTAGTCCATGCGCTCGCCACGGGCCAGCGCCTGCACCAGGGTGATGTCCAGCGGGGATTCGCTTTCGCAGGGGCGGCTTTCGCCCAGTTGCAACTCTGCGGCCCTGGGGTCGGCGCGCAGCAGGGTGGCCGGCCAGCAGCGGTCATTGCCGTTGAACAGTTCCAGCGGCTGGCCGGTCTTGAGGCGCAGCACCCGGCACAGGTAGTGGCTGTGGCCGCTTGCCAGTTGCAGGGACTGGCCGTCGGCCAGGTCTTGCGGCAGGTACAGGCGGGGCAGGCGCATGGGCTATTCCAGATAGGCGGCGATGCCGGCGGTGAGGGCGGCAAAGACCTGTTCCAGTTCTTCCGGGGAGATGACATAGGGCGGCATTACATAGGCCACCGGCCCCAGGGGGCGCAGCAGCACGCCCATTTCCAGCGCCTTGCGGTGGATGCGCAGCCCGCGCCGCTCGCGCCAGTCGTGGTGCTGGCGATTGGCCTTGTCGGCCACCAGTTCCACCGCCAGGATCATGCCGTGCTGGCGTACTTCCGCCACATGGGGGTGTTCGGCCAGTGGCGCGGCCAGGCGGGCCATGTGTTGGGCCAGTTCGCGGTTGTTTTCCAGTACCGGTTGTTCTTCAAACAGTTTCAGGGTGGCCAGCGCCGCCCGGCAAGCCAGCGGGTTGCCGGTGTAGCTGTGGGAGTGGAGAAAGGCGGTCAGACGGGTGTAGTCATCGTAAAAGGCCTCGTAGACCGTATCTGTGGTCAGTACGGCGGAGAGGGGCAGATAGCCACCGGTCAGCCCCTTGGACAGGCAGAGAAAATCCGGTGAGATGCCGGCCTGTTCGCAGGCAAACAGGCTGCCGGTGCGGCCAAAGCCCACGGCAATCTCGTCGGCAATCAGGTGGACTTCGTAGCGGTCGCAAAGCTGCCGCAGGCCGGTGAGATAGGCCGGGTGGTACATGCGCATGTTGCCGGCGCATTGCACCAGCGGTTCCACGATGACGGCGGCCACTTCCTCGCTGTGTTGTTCCAGCAGGGCTTCCATGTCCGCCAGCCGGCGC
>JALWTZ010000028.1 GCA_026993285.1 Lysobacterales bacterium
CACCTGGGACTGGCCTTTCAGGTGCGGGACGACATTCTCGACGAAGTGGGTGAAACCCGGACCCTGGGCAAACAGGCCGGCGCCGACCGCGCCCTGGGCAAGGCCACCTACCCGGCCATACTCGGGCTTTCACAGGCACAAGCCCATCTGGAAAAGCATCACCAGCAGGCACTGCGGGCACTCGAGAACTTTGGCGAAGAAGCCGACCCCTTGCGAGAACTGGCGGAAGCGGTGGTGGTGCGGGATCATTGAGCCGCTAGCCAAACCGGCTATTCCGCACTGTCGGAAAACACCCGCTGGGCCGGCATCAGTGCATTGAAGACAAACGGTGTATCGGCCATATCCACCGGCTCGGCCGCTACCGTGGTCATGGGGCGGTAGGGTAGCGGCCCGGCTTCCATATCGAACCAGAAAGTGTAGAGTCGGCCCCAGCTCAGAGTGTTGCCCGCTGGTGCGTCCCAGCGCAGGGTCTGGCCGGTCTGGGTGAAAGTCCAGTCATTGGCGGTATCGGCGTCCACATCGTAAAAGCCGGCCTGCAGTACATTCAGCCCCGGATCGATATCAAAAAGCAGGCGGGTAATGGCCGGGTCGTAATCATGATTGACCACTGCCAACACCCAGCGAAACACACCGTTACCCAACGGCAGCACCTTCACCGCCAGGCCGGCATGGCCCTGCCCATTGTCATAGGTATGGCTGGAAGCCTCGGGGCCGGGGTTGGCCGGATCGACCCAGGCATCGAGGATGGAACCGTTGGCAAAATTGCTCTTGGGGAACTGCCAGACCGAACCATCCAGTGCAGGTACCACATCCACATGCCCCATGGTGTTGAAGATATTGATATCGTCCCGAATCAGGTACCAGGCTTCCACCAGATAACGCGAAGCGGTATCACCCAACTCTGCCGGATCGATATTCATCCGCCGCTCTCCAGGCTGTGCTTCATACTGGGAAGCCGGGAGCTGTGAACATGGTATGGCACCGGGTACAGCCATCGGAGCAAAAAGGGAACCACACTGCTCCCAATCCACCGTGTAGGCCGGCACTTCCGAACGCAGGCCCAGAAAACCACCATAGTCATTGGTACCAGCCCAGTAGATATCGCGGCAGCCCACACCAGCCGTATTGTCCGGGTGGCTGGCCGACCAGAGAATGGAGGCATAGAAACCCGCTGGATTACTGGCATCCCAAGGTTCATAGCTGCCACCGCCCTGATAACAACTGCAATCATAGTTAACCGTATTGAACGCATGTTTGACTTCGCCAAAACCGATCTGGCGCAACAGGCCACTGCCATCAATTCGGTACATGTTCCAGGTCAGCAACGGGTGCTGATCACGGGTATACGGTGGTGGATAGGTGCCGGTTTCCGGAGTGGAAAACTTGCGAAACCAGGGTACATCCGCAGTACCCACATTACGCAGTTCCGCACTGGGCGCCACCGTCAGCCCCGGATTGGAACCCACACCCACCTGTTCCACATTGGGTATATCGATCAAGGCCACATCGGTTTGATAGTTCACCCCATCATCCCAACGGGGATTGGCACAAAGCTGGTTGCCCCGCAACAGGGGTACAGGTGCAGACAGCACCGCCTGTACCAGTGCCCGCCCCAAAAACCAGCGCGAATCCACTCGCATGCCGACCGCCTGCAACAGGGCCGGGCCGGCAAATACGCTCATGGCATCCAGGGCCAGCGTGTCCTCACCCGGCTTCAGATAGTGGTGGAAGCCCTCGGTGAACAGCCAGATGCGGCCGGTATCATCGACGAATTCCAGGGTGGCTTCCTCCGGCCCCGCGCGCAGAAAAAGCCGGGATACGGGCAAGGGCTGGCCATTTCTCAATATCCGCACCGGCCCCTGCAGGGCCAGCTGCCCTGTTCCCAAACCGGCAAACTTGCCATTGCGTAACAGCAGTTCCAGCGTGCCGCTGCCCTGGCTGTCGATCACCCAGCCCTGCCAGCCCTGATCGGCGCTCTGGGCCGTGCCCCACTGTACCTGCACCTGGTTCAGGGCCAGCTGGTTGTCTTTCAATTCCAGCACCACAACCGCCTGCTCCAGATGCCAACGACCGGCCAGTGCCACGGGCACCAGGGCCAACATCAGGAACGCGGCGATCAGTTTTCGCATAGCAGTTGCTCGACAATCAGGGCATACATCCGCTGTAAGTTTCGCAAATCCGCAACGGAAACGCACTCGTTGACCTGATGAATGGTGGCATTGACCGGGCCCAGCTCCACTACCTGGGCGCCGGTGGGGGCAACGAAGCGGCCATCGGAGGTGCCACCACCGG
>JALWTZ010000029.1 GCA_026993285.1 Lysobacterales bacterium
CCAGTTCGGCAAAATCAGCGCCCTGCTCCAGTTGTGCGCGAATGTCTGCCATTTTCTCTTCAACCGCCTTTTGCGTGGCCTCATCGGCATCCTTGGGCAACTCCAGCAGAATATGGGAAACCTTGCGGCGTTCCGGCACCACAAACCGCTGCTTTTGTTGTTCATAGCGCTGCCGAATGGTTTCCTCGTCTACGGGCTTGTCAGCCGCCAGATCTTCTGCCTTGAGCTCGATGTACTGAATGCGCACTTCCTCCGGTTGCTTGAAGGTGTTCTTGTGCGCCTCGTACCACTGCTGAATCTCTTCATCACTTACAGCCAGTGATTCATCCTGCAGATTGGCAGACAGTACGGCATAGTCGAAATCACGCTTCTGCTTGAGCAGGCGTACAAATTGCTCCAGCTCTTTTTCGGCGAAGAAGGAAGACTGCTGGATGAATTGCGGAATGCGAGCCAGCAAGATGCTGGATTCCACCTGCTGCTCAAAGCGACGCGCGCTCAACCCCTGCTGACGAAGCAGGGATTTGTAGACTTCCGGGTTGAATTTGCCATCCACCTGAAAAGCCTGATAACTGGAGATAAAGTCAGCCAGTTCCTGGGGAGAGACCTTGAGATGATTGCGCGTCACCCACTCCATCAACAGGGCTTCTTCAATCAAGTTTTGCAGGAACTGACGCTTGATGCTTGCCTGCTCGAAATACTCCGGCCCAATGGCACCCTGGAACTGGTTTTTCAGCCGTTGCTGGTACTGGCGATAACGGTTCTGAAATTCCTGGGTGGAAATTTCATGATCGTTGACCTTGGCGACCGCATTGTCCACCTGGGCGGTGAAGTAGTTGTTGATGCCCCACAAGGCAAACGGAATGGTCAACAAACCGATCACGACGGCCGCAAACCAGCCTGTCACCTTTTCACGAATAACCTGCAACATGACAATGTCTTCCTGTCCAGCCCTGAACACAGGGCGATATTCTAATCACCGATCCCGCCGATTGTCAGCGACCCTGCGGGAGACGGGTAATAAAAAGGCGCCCTGAAGGCGCCTTGTGCAACAGTGGCGGAGCGGACGGGACTCGAACCCGCGACCCCCGGCGTGACAGGCCGGTATTCTAACCAACTGAACTACCGCTCCTGAACAATCTGGTGGGTGCTGCAGGGATCGAACCTGCGACCCTCGCCTTGTAAGGGCGATGCTCTCCCAGCTGAGCTAAGCACCCGATTATTCGTTCAACTTTCCTGCGCTTTTTCAGGCAGGAGCCTGAAAGTTCCCTGAAATGGCCTGTGCTTTCAGACAGGCGAAAAGGCGGATTAGTTTACGGCATCCTTCAGTGCTTTACCAGCCTTGAAAGCCGGTGTCTTGGAGGCGGGGATGTTGATGGTTTCGCCGGTGCGGGGATTGCGACCGGTACGCGCACCGCGCTCTTTCACGGAAAAGGTGCCAAAGCCTACCAGAGAAACCTGATCACCGGATTTCAGTGCACCCGTGATGGCTTCAACAACAGCGTCTACTGCACGGCCAGCGTCGGCCTTGCTCAGTCCAGCCACATCCGCAACAGCTGCTACCAGTTCAGTCTTGTTCATGTATTTGTCTCCGTTTTGATTGAGTTTGCGGGCGCATGCCATTGGCCTGAGGCTGTCAATTTCAGCAACAGCCACTGCCCTGGCTTACATCCACAAGGAACTACCCCTAAGTATCGTCATCCTGTGTTTCAGCCACCTGAACGGGCCTTGAAACACAAACGGAGGGTGTCATCACAACTCCCCCGAGTCGAGCGCCGCATGTCAGCATGCGTCACCGGAAAGGTGATTGTACTGATTTTCCCCGATTGTGCCAGCCATTCCGCTCACCTTTTTGCCCCCCGCTCAGGCCGCTGGAAATCAGGAAAAAAATGAAACCTGAAAAAACACGGACTTGCCTATTGTGCTTCATGTAAATTCTTCTTCCTATACGCCAGGCAAGGCGGGTTTAATCCATAATTTTTTGCCAGCCCAAACACAAGCCCCGCACAGATTCTGTACGGGGCCAGCGTCATGCAGATACCTGAAGCCAGGTCAATGATGTGCAGCGGGCTGCTTCTTGTCGGCCTTTTTGCCAGCCTGCAGTGCCGCACTGTCCTCTCCTTCCGCGGGTACCGGCGGCGATGACAACGCCAGGTCAAAGACCTGGTCGATCCACTTCACCGGATGGATCTGCAGTTTCTTCCGTACTGTATCCGGAATTTCCGCCAGATCCTTCTCGTTTTCCTGCGGAATAATGACCTGACGGATACCACCACGCAGGGCAGCCAGCAATTTCTCCTTCAGGCCGCCAATGGGCAATACCTTGCCTTGCAGGGTAATTTCACCGGTCATGGCCACATCCTTGCGTACCGGTATGCCGGTCAGTGCCGAAACCAGCGCGGTGCACATGCCAATACCGGCGCTCGGGCCATCCTTGGGTGTGGCCCCTTCGGGCACGTGGATGTGGATATCCCGGTTCTGGTGAAATTCCGGGTCAATGCCCAGTTGTGCCGCGCGGGCCCGTGCTACGGTAAAGGCCGCCTGGATGGATTCCTTCATCACATCCCCAAGCTGGCCGGTATGAATCAGCTTGCCCTTGCCCGGCATGACGGTGGCTTCGATATTGAGCAATTCACCACCCACTTCGGTCCAGGCCAGGCCGGTAACCACGCCCACTTCATCCTGTTCGCCAATTTCACCATAGCGGAATTTTTTCACACCCAGATACTGGTCAAGATTGCGGGTACTGATCTGTACCGGCGGCTTTTTCTTCTTCAGCACCAGTTGCTTGACCACCTTGCGGCAGATCTTGGCGATTTCCCGCTCCAGACTGCGCACACCGGCTTCCCGGGTGTAGTACTGGATAATGCCACGCACGGCACCTTCGGAAATATGCAGTTCCCCCTCCTTGAGACCATTGGCCTTGATCTGCTTGGGTACCAGATAGCGGATGGCAATCTGCACCTTCTCGTCCTCGGTGTAGCCGGGGATGCGGATGATCTCCATCCGGTCACGCAGCGGGCCGGGAATGTTCAACGAGTTGGCCGTGGCCACAAACATGACATCGGAAAGATCCAGATCAACTTCCAGATAATGGTCATTGAAGGCATGGTTCTGTTCCGGGTCCAGCACCTCCAGCAGGGCGGAGGAAGGATCACCACGAAAATCCATGGCCATCTTGTCCAGTTCATCCAGTACAAACAGGGGGTTGCGCGTGCCGACCTTGGTCAGGTTCTGCACAATGCGCCCCGGCATGGAGCCGATATAGGTCTTGCGGTGGCCGCGGATTTCCGCCTCGTCACGCACGCCGCCCAGGCTCATGCGCACGAACTTGCGGTTGGTGGCCTTGGCGATGGACTTGCCCAGTGAGGTCTTGCCCACACCCGGCGGGCCCACCAGGCAGAGGATGGGGCCTTTCATCTGCCGCACACGCTGCTGCACGGCCAGGTACTCCAGTATGCGTTCCTTGACCTCTTCCAGACCGTAATGATCCTCATCCAGCACGCGCTGGGCCAGCTGCAGATCCTTGCGAATGCGTGTACGCTTTTTCCAGGGCACATTGACCAGGGTTTCGATATAGTTGCGCACCACCGTGGCTTCCGCTGACATGGGGGACATCATGCGCAGCTTGTTCAGTTCCGACAGGGCCTTTTCCTCGGCCTCTTTCGGCATGCGCGCTTCCTGGATGCGTTTTTCCAGTTCTTCCACCTCGTTGGCGGCATCATCGATTTCGCCCAGCTCCTTCTGGATGGCCTTCATTTGCTCATTCAGGTAGTACTCGCGCTGGCTCTTTTCCATCTGGGTCTTGACCCGGCCGCGGATCTTTTTCTCGATCTGCAGCATTTCGATCTCGCCTTCGATCATGCCCAGAAGCATTTCCATACGCTCGCGCACATTGAGCACTTCCAGTATCTTCTGCTTGTTTTCCAGCTTGATGGCGAAGTGTGCAGCCACCGTATCGGCCAGACGCGAAGGTTGGTCGATACCGGTAAGGGTGGAAAGAATCTCCGGCGGCACCTTGCGGTTGAGCTTGATGTAGTGCTCGAATTCCGCCACCAGTGAACGCATGAGCACATCCAGCTCGCGTTCATCAGTGTCCAGGAGGTCATCCAGTGCTTCTACCGTAACCTGATAGTGCTCGTCGGTCAGTTGCATATCCTGCAAGCGTGCACGCCGCTCGCCTTCCACCAGTACCTTGATGGTGCCATCCGGCAGTTTGAGCATCTGCAATACGGAAGCCAGCACACCGGTTTCATACAGATCCTCACGGCCCGGATCTTCATCTTCTGCATTTTTCTGCGCCACCAGGAAAATCTGCCGGTCGCTGGTCATGGCCTCCTCAATGGCACGGATGGAACGATCCCGGCCTACAAAAAGCGGAATGACCATGTGGGGGTAGACCACCACATCGCGCAAGGGTAATACGGGGTAACGGTTCTGTTCTGTCATGCTGTTCTCCTGACCCGCGTTACTGCAAGCCATTTCGGAATCGGTTTGTCCTGCCACCCGGCCAATGCCGGGCAGCGCTCCTGAGGGGATGTGGGGGCCGCTGGGGAAAAATCAAGGCCGCCGGAAAAGAACTGACCAGTCAGGCGCCCTGCTGACCGGCCTCCAGGTTGGTGTCGTCTTCCTGGGTTTCGTAAATCAGATAGGGTTTGGCTTCGCCCTGTACCACGGCCTCGTCCACCACGACCTTGGTGACGCCTTCCAGGGAAGGCAGTTCGTACATGGTATCCAGGAGGATGTTTTCCAGTATGGTACGCAGGCCACGGGCACCGGTCTTGCGTTCCTGCGCCTTGCGGGCGATCGCCTTGAGCGCATCCGGACGAAATTCCAGCTCCACCCCTTCCATGCGGAACATGCGGGCATATTGCTTGGTCAGGGCGTTCTTGGGTTCGGTGAGAATCTGTACCAGCGCATCTTCGTCCAGCTCTTCCAGTGTTGCCAGTACCGGCAGGCGACCGACGAATTCCGGAATCAGGCCGAACTTGATCAGGTCTTCCGGTTCCACTTCGCTGAACAGGACGCTGAGATTCTTCTCGTCGTCCTTGCCGCGGACTTCGGCGGAAAAACCGATACCGGCAGAGCTGGAACGGTTCTGAACGATTTTCTCCAGCCCGGCGAACGCACCACCACAGATGAACAGGATGCCGGAGGTATCCACCTGCAGAAACTCCTGCTGCGGATGCTTGCGCCCACCCTGGGGCGGTACGGACGCCACCGTGCCTTCGATCAGCTTGAGCAGCGCCTGCTGCACGCCCTCACCGGAGACATCCCGTGTGATGGAGGGGTTGTCGGACTTGCGGGAAACCTTGTCGATCTCGTCAATGTAGACAATGCCGCTCTGGGCCTTCTCCACATCGTAATCACACTTCTGCAGCAGCTTCTGGATGATGTTTTCCACATCCTCCCCCACATAACCGGCTTCGGTCAGGGTGGTGGCATCAGCGATGGTGAACGGCACATTGAGCATGCGTGCCAGTGTTTCCGCCAGCAGGGTCTTGCCGGAACCGGTGGGGCCAATCAGCAGAATATTGCTCTTGGCCAGCTCGACTTCGTCTTCATCCTTGCCGGCTTCCAGGCGCTTGTAGTGGTTGTAGACCGCCACGGAGAGGACTTTTTTGGCGCGTTCCTGGCCAATGACATATTGGTCAAGGCCGGCATGAATTTCCGTGGGTGTGGGCAGGGATTCCAGATCCTTGCGCTCCACGCCCTGCAGCTCTTCGCGAATGATGTCGTTGCACAGGTCCACACACTCGTCACAGATGTAGACACTGGGCCCGGCAATCAGTTTTTTGACTTCATGCTGGGATTTGCCGCAAAAGGAACAATACAGGGTACGATCGCGCCCTTTTTTTCCCGTCTCTCGATCACTCATGCGTTCCGGTTGCCTCTGGTTCTATTTTCATGCATGCAAGCTTATCACAGCTGCGGTCGGGGTCTATAGCACCATTGCGCAGTCGTGAAACCCGCCTGACCTTTGGAAACAAAAAAGCCGGCAGGGTTCCCTGCCGGCCTGTCCTGTTGTGTTCGCCCAGTCAGGCGTCAATTGTCAGTTTCTTCCGAGGCTCGTCTGGAAAGAACCTCGTCAATGATGCCGTAATCCGCCGCTTCTTCCGCACTCATGAAATTGTCACGGTCGGTGTCCTGCTCGATTTTTTCCAGCGACTGGCCGGTATGTTCCGCCAGCATGCGATTGAGCTTGTCCTTGAGCTGCAGGATTTCACGGGCGTGAATCTCGATATCGGAAGCCTGGCCCTGAAAACCACCCAGTGGCTGGTGAATCATCACCCGGGAATTGGGCAGGGCAAAGCGTTTGCCCCGTTCCCCCGCCGCCAGCAGGAAAGCCCCCATGCTGGCCGCCTGGCCAATGCACATGGTGGAAACATGGGGCTTGATGAACTGCATGGTGTCATAGATGGCCATGCCGGCAGTCACCGAACCGCCCGGGCTGTTGATATAGAAATGAATATCCTTGTCCGGGTTTTCCGATTCCAGAAACAGCAGCTGGGCTACAATCAGGTTGGCCACCTGGTCTTCCACGGGACCGACAAGAAAGATCACCCGCTCCTTGAGCAGGCGGGAGTAGATATCGTAAGCCCGTTCACCCCTGGCACTCTGTTCGACCACCATGGGCACCAGGTTGAGTGCCTTTACATCCATACTGCTTGCCTCCGTCAGGCTTCGCCCTTCATGACTTCAGAGAAGCTTTTCTTGTTCACTTGCGCTTCGGCCTGTTCCGCCACCCATTCGGTGATCTGGTCTTCCATGGCCTGCTGGCGTACCTGCGCCATCAGCTGCTCGTTACTGAGATAATAGCGTACCACTTCTTCCGGGCGCTCGTAGGTGGAAGCCACCATTTCGATCAGCTGGTTAACCCGCTCGGGTTCCACCGTCAGATTGGCCTGCTTGGCCAATGCCCGCAGGATCAGGGCGGCACGCACACGCTTTTCCGCTTCCTCGCGGCCATTTTCCACTGACTGGCCCTGCTGTTCGGCTGCCTGCTGCAGATGCTTGAGTTCTTCTTCCACCAGGCTTTCCGGCAGTTCAAAGTCGGCAAACTTCTCCAGCAAGGCATCCAGCACCGCCTGCTTCAGCCGGGCTTTCAGGGTAGCAGTCAGCTCACGCTCCAGGTTGGCACGCACTTCCTTGCGGAAGTCTTCCATTTCGCCACTTTCCACCGCAAAGCTCTGGATGAAGTCAGCATCCACTTCCGGCAGGCTGGCTTCGGCCACCCGCACCGGCTTCATGCTGACCTGCACAGTCTTGCCGGCCAGTTTCTCTTCACGCCAGTCCTCCGGGAAGGTGACTTCCACTTCGATGGCGTCTTCCACCTTGGCACCTTCCAGGGCCTTTTCCATGGCCTCCGGCACGCCGCCAGTGCCGAGAATGGCACCCATGCGCTCCGGTTCACCTTCCGGGTATTGGAAATCATCCGCAGTGGCCTGCATTTCAAAGACCACCAGATCCCCTTCCTGCGCCGGGCGTTCCACATCCTCCCAGCTCTTGCGCTGCTGGCGGAGGGTTTCGATCATGTCATCGATGTCGCTGTCACCGACTTCAGCCTCGATTTTTTCCACTTTCAGGCCGCTCAGATCCAGCTCGCCCAGATCCGGGAAGACATCGAACTCCATGACATAGGTAAAGCCCTGCTCGTCCTGGGTATCCACCAGCCTGGGCATGGCCACCGGTTCCAGGGATTCCTGTTCCAGTGCCTGGCCCATGCTCTCCTGCATCATTTCGGAAAGCACTTCACCACGCACCTGCTTGCCAAAACGCTGGCGCACCACGGAGGCCGGCACCTTGCCAGGTCGGAAACCCTTGATCCTTACCTGGCCACGCAGCTCATTGAGTTTTTCATCCACCTTGCCGGCAATTTTCGCCTCATCGAGCGTAACGGTCATCTTGCGACCCAGAGTACCGGTGTTTTCTACAGTGACTTGCATGTTGCCTCCAAAGCGTGGCAGCCGTCGCTGCCTGTCATCTTGTGGTGTATGGTGCGAAAGGAGAGACTCGAACTCTCACGGGTTGCCCCACTGGAACCTAAATCCAGCGCGTCTACCAATTCCGCCACTTTCGCCAGAAAGTTGGGCACAAACGCCTGCTGGAACGGCAACCCGGGGTCAATGCACGCTGAGCTTGACGGTCGGACGACCAACAGGCGAGAAAATGGGGTGGACGATGGGTTTTGAACCCACGACCTCTGGAGCCACAATCCAGTGCTCTACCAACTGAGCTACGCCCACCATTGTAAAAACCTTGTCATTCCAGGGACTGGCGCGCCTGGCAGGACTCGAACCTGCAACCCTCGGCTTAGAAGGCCGATGCTCTATCCGGTTGAGCTACAGGCGCTGTACAAGCCTTGCCACGGCCGCTGCCGGGTTGGTCGGGGTAGAGGGATTCGAACCCCCGACATTCTGCTCCCAAAGCAGACGCGCTACCAGACTGCGCTATACCCCGAAACACTCGGTTGACCCTGAGCCAGCGAATGGTACGGATTGCACTGGTGCCAGTCAATAGCCCGCGAGAACAAAAAGCCGCGATTGCGGGCAAATGAAGGAACGGGCTGCAAGCCCCGCCCTCTCGCCCTGCGCGGACAGCCCAAGGGCGTTAACAGCGCCATGGGTTTGCAGTATAGTTCAGCCATGGACATACAGGCTCTCAAACACTTTACCGCCTTCGAGCAGCTGCCCGCCTCCGCGCTGGAAAGACTGGCGGATGAAGGGCAGGTTAAAACCTTTTCTGCCAGGGATGCACTGTTTCATCATGGAGACAACAGTCACGATGCACTCTATCTGCTGGCCGGTGAGGTACAGGCCCGCTATCCGGACGGAAGAAAGAAAAACCTGACTCCCGACGACCCCAACGCCCATTACCCCATTGGCAATCTCAACCCCAGGCCTTTTGATCTGGTTGCCGTCAGCCGCACGGTTGAGGTTTTCATGATTGACCGGGAAGCACAGGATCGCATTCTTTCCCTGGCCAGCCTCAGCGAACAGGATGCCCAGAGCAATAATGAGGCCATGGTGGTTCAGGAAACAGAAGTTGACCCCCAGTGGCTGTTTCGCATGCTGCAGGCTCCACCTTTCGCCAGCATGCCGGCCGACAAGCTTGATCAATTCATGGCCGCCATCGAACAAATCGAAGTGCAGGCCGGGGATATCATCATTCGCCAGGGCGAACCAGGGGATTACTATTACCTGATTCAGAAGGGCTCCGCCCTGGTCGAACGCACGCAGGGAACGGTCAGTTTTCCCATTGCCACCCTGCAGGCCGACAGCGCCTTCGGCGAGGAAGCCCTGCTCAAGGAAAATGCCGTTCGCAATGCCAGCGTGCGCATGCTGGAAGATGGCTCGCTGGTTCGTCTGCACGCAGAAGCCTTCAAACAGTTGCTGGAACCGGCCTTCTTGCACGCCATCCCCGGTAGTGAATTGCCGACACTACTGAAAAACGGCGAATACCAGCTGGTGGATGTGCGCCTGCAACCTGAATTCGCCCGCCATCACCTCAAGGGCAGCATCAACCTGCCCTTGTTTCAGTTACGGGCCCGCATGAGCGAACTGCCCCAGGGCAAGCCCCTGCTGTTGCTCTGTGACAGTGGTGTACAGTCACGTGTTGCAGCCTTCATCCTCAAGGAAAAGGGCTTCGACACTGCCGTGCTGGAAGGTGGCCTCAGCCAGCTGCAGCCCGACAAGAACCCGAACGGCCAGACTGCGGAAACTCCAGAAGAATAGCCTGCTTCACAAACCGGCTCTCCCGGTGGCCATGGCCTGCAGCAGGCGTTGTCGATAGCGAGCAGCCGGGTCTTCCGCAATATGCTGCTGTACGACCTGCTCATACTCTGGATGCAGCTGCAGCAGGCGCTGGCCATGGGCCTGTTGCAGGGCTGCGGCTGCCTCGGCAAAACTGACCCCACCGACATGTTCCACAAACACATCGCAGGCCAGGTGGTTTTGCCAGCCAACCTTGGCCGCCCGTCGGGAAAAATCATTTTCCTCACCATAACCGCGGGGGAAATTCCGCTCATCAAACAGCCCCAGCTCTCGCAAGGCTCTCCGGCGAATCCACATGCAATAGCCCACTGCCGTGGGAATTTCCACGGAACAACCCTTCAATTCCCTGGCGCACAAGGCATCCAGCGCCTGACGGGTCCAGCCCTCCGGCAAAGGATTGTTCTCGCAAAACCGGGGAAAACTGGCAATGGTGGCATTATTGGACAAGGGGGTCAGCGTGGCGATGGCCGGATTGGCACGTGCCTGTGCATTCAGCCGCTCCAACCAGCCGGGACTGACCAGGGCATCGGCATTCAGGAGCACGACATTGCGCATCCGGCTCAGGCGCATGCCGACATTGACACTGGCGGTAAAACCCCGGTTCTCCGTATGTTCCAGCAGACGGACAGGGTGTGGACATTGCTGACAGAAATCCCGCAGCATGCCCGCCATCTCCGCCTCCGGGCTGCAGTCGTTGATCAGGATCAGGCGAAAGCGACCCACCGGCTCGGATTGCATCAGCGCATCCAGTGCCTTCCGGGTCAAATCCACATCGCGGTATACCGGCAGGATCACATCCACGGGCAGGCGAAAAGCCAGCGCATCCAGCCAGCCTGCCCAAGGGCCCGGGCGCTTCACGGTCGGATCCGCCATTGGATGGCCTGTTTCACCAATACAATCACTGGCCTGTTACACCAGATGGCGCTTTTGGCCAGTGGTTGCGGCTGGTATGCTTCTTGCTCTATTGCAAGTACAGACATTCAAGTTCCCAAACAAGAGGTCAACATGGGTCAAGGTTCCACCGGAAACATCATCGCTGCACTGGCTTCCTTTTTCATCCCCGGTCTTGGGCAATTATTGCAGGGCCGGTTGCTGATGGCCATTGCCCAATTCATAGCCTGGGGCATATCTCTGGCGCTGGTCTGGCTGCTGGTTGGATGGATTCTGGTGCCGCTGGTCTACCTGTGGACCATTCTGGACGCGGCACTCTACCGCCCGGAACCCTGTAACCCGCACCCTCCGGCCTAGCTGTGTAAACCCACCAGCCCGGCAATTACACCGGGAATATTCACACTGTTCCGGCCAGGTGCTGCCCTGCCCAGTTGAGCAACTGGGGCAGCTGCATGGCACCGGGCTGCCGGGCCAGTTCCCGACCATTCCGGAACAGCGCAAGAGTGGGAATGGAACGAATGCCCATCTGTGCCGACAATTGCGGCACCTGTTCCGTGTTGACCTTGAGCAGGCGCACCCGGGGCTCCAGCTGGGCGGCCGCCTGCTGGAAAACCGGTGCCATCATTTTGCAGGGGCCGCACCAGGGCGCCCAGAAATCCACCAGTACCGGGATTCCGTTACGCTGGACATGCTTCTGAAAGGCGCTGACATCCACTTCCACCGGTTGACCGGTGAACAGGGGCTGGTGGCACTTGCCACATTTGGGGCCATCCTGCAAGCGT
The DNA here is from genome assembly GCA_026993285.1 of Lysobacterales bacterium. Classification (GTDB taxonomy): domain Bacteria; phylum Pseudomonadota; class Gammaproteobacteria; order Xanthomonadales; family S139-57; genus S139-57. The sequence goes on from JALWTZ010000029.1 coordinate 11,444, forward strand.
TGTGCGCTCAAGCGATTGACTGCCAGACAATGCGGGCAGACCACTTCCATGGATGATTGCATAAAAACCTCCGAATAAAATGACTTTATCCGGATGTGGTGGCGGCCGCGCGTTTTCTCAACAGGGCATTGATGCCACCACGCATGACGGCAACCTTGAAGCCCGCATCCTTCATGATAAAACTGGCGGCCGCACTGAGGTGGCCATCCTCACAACACACTACATAGCGTCGCTGGCGATTGAGTTTAGGCAGGGTTTCACGCAAGCGCTCGAAGGGCAGATTTTTTGCCCCGCGAATCTTGCGCATCCGGGTGGCTTCCGGTGAACGCACATCCAGAAGCCAGGCCCGGTCTCGTAGCAGCAGGGGTACCTGCCTTGGTTCGATCCAGGTCAGAGCCGGCTGCTTGAGCAAGGCATTGAACTGGTCTCTTGCAATGGAGCACAGCTCGCCATCACTCACCATGAGTACATCCGCATTTCTGGGGCTGGCACTGAGCAGGGCATCTTCACCAAACAGGTCTCCGGGCCCCAGCATGGCCAGCACGGTATCCCCCAGCTGTCGTTTTACCGCACAACGGCCCCGGCGTACGATATAGGCCCGGTCACCCTGCTCGCCCTGGCGAATGATGACATCTCCAGCCTTGCAATGATGCAGTTCGAGGTTTTCCAGCAGGGGGCGCAGATGCATCATGGGCACTTTTTCCAGTACCGGCGAGGCAAACAATCGTGCCAACCAGCGTGAGGAACCTTCGGCCAGCTCGGGTTTTTCCTGCATCAGGGCACTGGCGGCTTCGTTCCAGATGCGAATGCGCTGCAGATAGGCACGGGAAATGGCTCCCAGCATGGCGCTGCGGCTGGCTACACGCACGGTCCAGCGGCGGGGGTGGGTATCGACCACCGCATAACGCGCACTGTGGCCGGAAGCCTGTATGCTGCGTTGTACCTCGCCATTTTCATCGAGCAATTCCACACTGCCGGCCAGCAGATAATAACTTTCACGCGCCGGATCACCGGCCTCGAACAACACCTCGCCTTGCTCATGGCGTTCGAAGCGCATGGCTTCCGCTGCCATGGCCAGATTTTCACTGCGAAAACCATCCAGTGGATAAAACTGCCGCAGCTGGGCAAATGGTTCAGCCTTGATCATGATGGATCATTTCCTCCAATGGTGTTTTCGCGCTGGCCAGCCGGTCCAGCAGCGTGTGCAAAGGCAGCGGTGTGTACAGATAATACCCCTGAGCGTAGCGGCAGCCGGCATCCATGAGCCATTGTCGCGCAGTACCGGTTTCCACCCCCTCGGCCACCACTTCCACTTCCAGCTGGTGCGCCATTTCCAGCAGGCTGTGTACCACGGCGCTGGCACCCTCTCCCTGAAACAGACGGGTGGTCACGCTGCGATCAATCTTGAGCCAGCTCAGTTGCAGTTTTTTCAGCCGTGACAGCGACGCAATCTGGAGTGAGGGCACATCCAGTGCCAGCGTGACGCCGGCCTCGGCCAACATTTTCAACACCGGCATCATCCATTGCAATTGCTTTTCCTCCGGCTCATGAGTCAGGTTCAGGATCAGCTCACCTGGAAGGATGGAAAAGGATTGCAGGGATTCCAGAAACTGTTTTGCCCGCTCCATGCCTCGCCAGTGCCTGAGCGAGACATTCAGTTCCAGGTGTACATTGGGTGGTAGCTGTGGCTTGAGTGATTCCCAATCCCGGCAGGCCTGGCGCAAGACCCATTGCTCCAGCTCGACGATGGCACCATTGGCCTCCGCCAAGGGAATAAACAGGGATGGTGCCACCAGTCCCAGATCGGGGTGATGCAAGCGCATCAGGGCTTCAACAGAATGAATCTGCCCAGTGGCCAGTTCCACCACGGGCTGATAATAGAGCTGAAAATGCCCTTCCTGCAAAAAATCCAGCAAGTGCGCACCCAGTTCCATTTGCCTGCGAGCCCGTTCAACCATGCCCTTGCGATGCAGTACAAACCCGCCATGGCCAACCTGTTGCGCCTGGTTAAGGGCGGTTTCCGCACGCAAGAGCCATTCTTCCGGATGTGGACAATACTCCAGTTCCAGCAACGCCAGCCCCACCGCCGTACGTACCGGTATGGAAAGGGATTGCCAGGTTATGGGTTTTTCGGCATGTGCCAGCCAACGCTGATGAACCTCAGCCAGCGGCTTTTCCGGCATGGCCTTGGCCCAGACTGCAAACTTGCCTTCTTCCAGGGCATAGATCGTGGCCTGGAGCGCTTCTTCATCCAGGAAGGTTTGCATGCGCTCCACGAACATCCGCATGATCTGCTTTCCCTGTTCATGACCGTACAATTCACGATAGCGCTCATGGTCCAGCCACTTGATGCAAAACAGCACATCACCTCTGGCATCGCTACCGCGAACCCCGGCTGCCAGTGCCTTCGAAAGCGCATTCCGGTTCGGCAGCTGGGTCACCGGATCATGATAGAGCAGGAAATCCTTGGCCTCATGCGCCTGGCGAATCTCTTCCAGCTGCGCTTTCAATGTCTGCTCACGCTGTTCCAGTGTCTCTGCCAACAACAGGCTGCGGCGGAATTGCAACCAGACATGAAACAGCAGAAACAGCAACAGCGCCGTTGCCGAGAACAGGGCTACATACCAAAAAACAGGCACACCCTGCAGCCCCGAGGGAGACAGCATCATCACAAATTCCCAGGGTGCGCCATCCCCATCCGGGTCCAGAAGAAAATGATTCATGACACCGGTTTCGGCCTGGTCCGCCGCTGAATCAAAAATCAGGCGATGCTTTTCATCACGCACCAGTACACGAACCGGAAGATCCGCAAAACGGTTTTGCATCAGTTGCCGCATGAACCGCTGAACGGACAGGGCGACCACGGCCACTTCAGGCTGATTGGAAGCCAGTTTCAATGGCCAGTAGATATAAACACCCGAACGCCTGTTGGGAAAGGAAAAATCCGCGGGAATGGCCAGTTTTCCGGTCAAGTTGGCCTGATCGATGGTTTCTGCATGCCGTCTGGGCAAAGAGGCATCCTGCCGCCAAAGTGTTTCCTGCTGCGCACTGAGGCTGTACCAGACCAGGCCCTTGACCAGCCCCATGGCCTGCAGTTCCGGATAATCCTCCATGTAGGCCTGCATCAAGGCCTTGGCATTTTCCGGGTCAAGTTGACCACCTGCATTCCAGTAGCGCTGCCATTGCTGAATGACTTGAAGATGCCGGCTGTAACCCTCAATGACCGCGTGATAAAGACGGCTGGCCTGTGTATTCACCCACTCCTGCTGCCTGGCCTGCTGTTCCCGCTCAAAACGCAGTGCGAGCAGGATCGTAAACAGCAGGAGTAAAAGTACCAGCCCGGAAATGGGTAGCCAATTCAAGACGCGTTTGGTTTGCGTTTCCTCTGACATACGCCCAAGCATAGCATTGCCCATGCCATCTGGCATCCGGCAAGCAAATTACATGTTGCGCCGGTAGGCGCCACCCACCCGGTACAACAGGTCGGATACCTGCCCCAGGGAAGCATGCCGCACCGCCCGCATCAGGCCCTCGAACAGATTTTCCCCCTGAAGCGCCCGTTGCTGCAGTTGTTCCAGTTCAGCCTCCACCCGGCCGGCATGATGGGCGTGAAAGGCCCGCAGGGCTTCGATCTGCTGGCGCTTTTCCGCGTCGGTGGAACGCATCAGCTCCACTTCTGCTTGCGTTTCTTCCTCCGGACCCTGGAAGGTGTTAACACCGATGATGGGCAGGCTGCCGTCATGCTTTTTCTGTTCATAGAACAGGCTTTCCTCCTGAATGCGCCCGCGCTGGTACATGGTTTCCATGGCCCCCAGCACGCCACCACGTTCGCTCAGCCGTTCGAACTCGCGGTAGACGGCCTCTTCCACCAGGTCGGTCAGTTCATCAATGATGAAGCTGCCCTGCCAGGGGTTTTCGCACTGATTCAGACCCAGCTCGTGGTTGATGATCATCTGGATGGCCATGGCCCGGCGTACCGAGGCTTCGGTGGGCGTGGTCAGGGCCTCGTCATAGGCGTTGGTATGCAGACTGTTGCAGTTGTCGAACAGGGCGTACAGGGCCTGCAGGGTGGTACGGATGTCGTTGAACTGCATTTCCTGCGCGTGCAGGGAGCGGCCGGAAGTCTGGATATGGTATTTCAGCTTCTGGCTGCGTTCGGAGGCGCCGTAGCGCTCCTTCATCGCCCGGGCCCAGATCCGCCGGGCCACCCGGCCGATGACGGCGTATTCCGGGTCCATGCCATTGGAGAAGAAGAAGCTCAGGTTGGGGGCGAAATCATCGATGTGCATGCCCCGGGCCAGGTAGTACTCCACCAGGGTAAAACCGTTGGCCAGGGTGAAGGCAAGCTGGGTGATGGGGTTGGCGCCGGCTTCGGCGATATGGTAGCCGGATACCGAGACGCTGTAGTAGTTGCGCACCTGGTGTTCAATGAACCATTCCTGCACATCCCCCATCATCCGCAGCGCAAAGGGGGTAGAGAAGATGCAGGTGTTCTGCGCCTGGTCTTCCTTGAGAATGTCCGCCTGCACGGTGCCGCGCACCTGACGCAGGGTTTCCTCGCGGATGCGCCGGTAGACCTCCGGTTCCACGAGCTGCTCGCCGCCCACGCCCAGCAGGCCCAGCCCCAGGCCGTCGTTGCCGGCCGGCAGTTCCCCCCGGTAGGCCACCGGGTAATCGCCGCGCAGTTTCTGTATGCGTTTTTCGGCCTCGGCCCATTGCCCGTTTTCCTTCAGGTATTTTTCCACCTGCTGGTCGATGGCGGTATTCATGAACATGGCCAGAATCACCGGCGCCGGCCCGTTGATGGTCATGGAAACCGAGGTGGTGGGCGCGCACAGGTCAAAGCCGGAATAGAGCTTTTTCATGTCGTCCAGGGTGGCGATGGAAACCCCGGAGTTGCCGATCTTGCCGTAGATATCCGGCCGGGAGGCCGGGTTTTCACCGTAGAGGGTAACCGAATCGAAGGCGGTGGAAAGCCGCTTGGCCGGCGAAGCGGAAGACAGGTAGTGAAAACGGCGGTTGGTGCGTTCCGGCGTGCCCTCGCCGGCGAACATACGGGTGGGGTCTTCCCCCTTGCGCCGGAACGGGTAGACACCGGCGGTGAAGGGGTAATAGCCCGGCAGGTTTTCCCGGAACAGAAAACGCAGCTGTTCGCCCCAATCCTCGTACCGGGGCACGGCCACCTTGCGGATGGCCAGGCCGGCCAGGGATTGCACCGTGTTTTCCACCGTGATCTGCCGGTCACGCACCTGGTAGGACTGGGTTTCGGCTTCATAGGCCGCGCGCTGTTCCGGCCAGCGCTTGAGGCAGGCGATGACCTCGCCGGGCAGCGCTTCCAGGGCGGCCATGTAACGCTGGCGCAGGCTTTGCAGCGTGGGGTCGGCCGCCTCGGCGTTTTCCGCACAGGGCTGCCAGGCCGCCGGAGCCTGTTCGTCCAGTTCCTGCAGCACCGACCAAAGCCGTTGCAGGGAACGGGCCGTGGCCACCCAGTCTTGCAACCGACGGTCAAAGGACCGGCCCTGTTCGGCGATTTCCGCCAGATAACGCTTGCGCTCCGAGGGAATAATCACTTCCCCGCGCTTGACCAGTTCCTCGTCCGGCACCGGTTCCAGCGGCGGCAGGCCGTCCAGGGCGGACACCCCTTGCGCCGCCAGCCAGCGGGCCAGATGGGTGAACAAGCGGTTCATGCCCGGATTGTTGAACTGGCTGGCCATGGTAGGGAATACCGGCACCTGTTCGTCCGGCAGGTCAAAGGCCAGCCGGTTGCGCTTCCATTGCTTGCGGATGTCGCGCAAGGCATCCAGGCTGCCCTGGCGGTCGGCCTTGTTCAGCACCACCAGCTCGGCAAAATCCAGCATGTCGATTTTCTCCAGCTGGCTGGCCGCGCCGTATTCACTGGTCATCACATAGATGGGCAGGTCCACCAGATCGACGATTTCCGAATCACTCTGGCCGATGCCGGCCGTCTCCACCAGAATCAGGTCGAAGGACTGGCTCTTGAGCAGTTGAATGCTGTCGGCCAGCAGGGCATTGGTGGCGCTGTTCTGCCGGCGGGTGGCCAGGGAACGCATGAAAATACCGTCATCCAGCGCATTCATGCGGATGCGGTCACCCAGCAGGGCGCCGCCGGTCTTGCGCCGGGTAGGGTCTACCGCCAGCAGGGCAATGCGCAGTTCCGGGGCCTGGCGGCGGAAACGCAGCAGCAACTCATCGGTGACCGAACTCTTGCCCGCGCCCCCGGTGCCGGTGATACCGATGACCGGCACGGAACGGGCAGCAGGCAGGGCCGCGGCCGGCAACTGCGCTTCCTGCAGGGCCGTCAGGCTCAGGGCCAGGCCGGCGGCATCCAGCGGCTGGTCCAGGGATGGCAGCGGCTGGGGCCTGCGGGCCGCCAGCGCGCGCTCCACCAGGTCCTGGATCATGGCATCCAGGCCCATCTGCATGCCGTCGTTGGGGTGATAGATGCGCTCCACCCCATAGGCCTGCAGCTCGGCGATTTCCTCCGGCGTGATGGTGCCGCCACCCCCGCCGAAAACCCGCACATGCGCCAGCCCCTCTTCCCGCAGGCGATCCACCAGGTAACGAAAATACTCCATGTGCCCGCCCTGATAGGAAGAAATGGCCACCGCGTCGGCATCTTCCTGCAACACGGCGCGTACCACTTCATCCACGCTGCGGTTGTGCCCCAGGTGAATCACCTCCGCGCCCTTGCCCTGAATCAGGCGGCGCATGATGTTGATGGCCGCGTCGTGTCCGTCGAACAAAGAGGCCGCGGTCACGACCCGCAAAGGGCCACGGCGCAGCAGTTGCCGGGGTGCCTGTGAGTCGCTGGTGGGCAATACATGGGGCTGGGCATGGGGCTGGGCGGACATGATGACCTCATGAAATGCGGATCGGGGCGCGCATTGTAAAAGAATTCCTTGAACACAGCCAACATTGTATGTCAATCCCTCATGCGGGGAAAATTTGAAGGTTTTGCCCATGCAAAAATGAATAGTTTGCTTTAGAATAGCGCCCGCCTGTCGGGCGGCCAGACCCTGCCGCTCCCCATACACGACCGGCTGGCCGGCTACCCGCCGTTCCGCCGGCCCACAACCCTTCGGAGACCCCCATGGAATTGTTCGAAACCGTACACCAGGCCGGACATGAACAAATCGTGTTCTGCCACGATGCCGACAGCGGCCTCAAGGCCATCATTGCCATCCACGACACCACCCTGGGCCCCGCCCTGGGCGGGCTGCGCATGTGGCCCTACGAAACAGAAGAAGCCGCCCTGAACGATGCCCTGCGCCTGTCTCGCGGCATGACCTACAAGGCGGCCGTTTCCGGCCTGAACCTGGGAGGCGGCAAGTCGGTGATCATCGCCGACCCGCGCAAGGACAAGTCCGAGGCCCTGTTCCGCAGCTTTGGCCGTTTCGTGGAAACCCTGCGGGGCCGCTATATCACGGCGGAAGACGTGGGCATCGATGTTTCGGATATGGAGTATGTGCTGCAGGAAACCGACCATGTGGTGGGCATTCCCGAAAGCCTGGGTGGCAGCGGCGATCCTTCCCCCTTTACCGCCTTCGGCACCCTGCAGGGCATTCGCGCTTGCCTGCGGCAGCAATTCGATGATGAAACCCTCGCTCATTACAGCTTTGCCATCCAGGGCGTGGGCCATGTGGGCTACCACCTGGCACGCATGCTGCGTGAGCACGAAGCCAAGGTCTTCGTCAGCGACATTCACCAGGACAATGTGGACCGCTGCGTCAACGAACTGGGCTGCGAAGCCGTGCCCGCCGAGGCAATCTATGACGTGGATGCCGATGTATTCGTCCCGTCGGCCCTGGGCGCCATTCTCAACGAAAACACCCTGCCCCGGCTGAAATTCCGCATCATCTGTGGCAGCGCCAACAACCAGCTGGCCTCTGAAACCATCGGTGACGAACTGCACGCCAGGGGCATACTCTACGCCCCGGATTACGCCGTCAACGCCGGCGGCCTGATGAATGTCTACCTGGAACTGGAAGGCTACAACGCCGACAAGGCCAACCACATGGTCAAGGGCATCTACCAGAACATTCTCAACATTCTGAAAAAGGCTGAAACCGAGGGCCTGCCTACCTACAAGGCGGCCGATCTGCTGGCCGAGCAGCGCATTGCCCGCATGGCCCGCCTGCGTCCGGCCCGCACCGGCAGCTTCCGCCGCCATCGTCTGGACAGCCGCCGCCTCAACAGCCACAAGTGAAGGAGCCCGTCATGAGCAAACCCCTGTATATCTACAGCGCTGCCCGCACACCCATCGGGTCTTTCCAGGGCCAGTTCAGCCCGCTGGCCGCGCACGAGCTGGGCGCGGCGGCCATAGCCGGCGCGGTGGAGCGGGCCGGTATTGCCGGCGAGGCACTGGACGAAGTGATTATGGGCTGCGTGCTGCCCGCCGGTCAGGGCCAGGCCCCGGCCCGCCAGGCCGCGCTGGGCGCGGGCCTGCCCATTGCCGTGCCCTGCACCACCATCAACAAGGTGTGCGGTTCCGGCATGAAAGCCATCATGCAGGCCGGGGACGCCATCCTCGCCGGGCACGCCCACGCCGCCGTGGCCGGCGGCATGGAATCCATGACCAATGCCCCCTACCTGCTGCCCGGCGCCCGCAAGGGCTATCGCATGGGGCACCAGGAAGTGCAGGACCACATGTTCCTCGACGGCCTGCAAAACCCCTACGACGGGCAACTCATGGGCCATTTCGCCGAACTGTGCGTGCGCGAGCACCACTACACCCGCGAGGCCCAGGACACACTGGCCGCCCGCTCGGTGGAGCGCAGCCAGCAGGCCATGGCCGAAGGCTGGTTCCGGGATGAAATCGTGCCGGTGGAAGTCCGCCAACGGCGTCAAACCCTGCAGGTGAGCCAGGACGAGGAACCGGGCCGTATCCAGGTGGAGAAAATCCCCAGCCTGCGTCCGGCCTTCAGCAAGGACGGCACCGTCACCGCCGCCAACGCCTCCAAGATTTCCGACGGCGCCGCCGCGCTGGTCGTCGGTGACGACAGCCTGTCGGCCACACCCCTGGCCCGTATCGCCGGCTACACCAGCTTCGCCCGCGAGCCGGAATGGTTCACCGTTGCCCCGGTGGGTGCCATTGAGAAGCTGCTGCAGCAAACCGGCTGGTCGGTCGAATCGGTGGACCTGTGGGAAATCAACGAGGCCTTTGCCGTGGTCACCCTGGCGGCCATCGACCAGCTGAAGCTGGACCCGGAAAAGGTCAATGTACACGGTGGCGCCTGCGCCCTGGGCCATCCGCTGGGCGCTTCCGGTGCCCGCATCGTGGTCACCCTGCTGCACGCCCTGAAACAGCGCGGCCTGAAACGCGGCATCGCCAGCCTGTGCATCGGCGGCGGTGAAGCCACCGCCATCGCCGTGGAACTGCCCTGAGGAGTACCGCCATGAAAACAACCAACATTCGCGCCATCATCTCCGGCGGCGTCTCCGGGCTGGGGCTGGCCACGGCCCGTGCACTGGTGGCCGCCGGCGCCCAGGTCACCCTGGTGGACATCAACGGTGAAAGCGCCGACGGCGTACTGGACGAGCTGGGCGCGGCCGCCCGTTTTGTCCAGGCCGATGTCAGCGACGAGAACGAAGTGCTGCGCGCGGTGGAATCCGCCCACAAGCAGATGGACGGCCTGAACCTGGTGGTCAACGCCGCCGGCATTCTCGGCGCGGCGCGTGTGCTGGGCCGGCAGGGCCCCATGCCCTCATCCCTGTTCCGCAAGACTCTGGAAGTCAACCTGCTGGGCAGTTTCAACCTGGCCAAGTGCGCCGCCGCCCTGATGCAGCACAACGAACCCATGGCCGATGGCGAGCGCGGCCTGATCATCCACACCGCCTCCGTGGCCGCCTTTGAGGGGCAGGTCGGCCAGGCCGCCTACGCCGCCTCCAAGGGTGGCATTGTCGGCATGACCCTGCCCATGGCCCGTGAACTGGGCCGTTTCGGTATCCGGGTCATGACCATTGCTCCCGGCATTTTTGAAACCCCCATGGTCGCCGGCATGCCCGAGGAAGTGCAGGCCTCGCTGACAGCCAGCATTCCCTTCCCCAGCCGTCTGGGTCAGGGGGAAGAATACGCCGCCCTGGTGCTGCATATTGCCGAAAACCGCTACCTCAACGGCGAAACCATTCGCCTGGACGGCGCCACCCGCCTGGCCGCCCGATAACGCGGCCGTTTCCCGACCGCAGCACCGCCACACGGATGTGGCACCGGCTGCAATGCAACGGTTTCCGCGGCAAAAAACGCCTGAAAAACACCTGCCGGCACAGCCGCCTTTGCAAAAGCAGGCAGGTTCAGTACTATCACGCACTGGCTTTCACAGGCGATACCCTCGCAAAGGCTCGACTGCATGATCTTCAACCGTTTCCGGAAACCGCGCTGGCAACACAAGGACGCGGCTGTTCGCGTTCGTGCTGTTGCAGCCGATCAGGATGAAAAACTACAAGCCGCCCTGCCTGAACTGGCCACCAGTGACCCGAACCCCGGCGTTCGTCTGGCCGCCTTGAAACGAATGGATGACCCACGGGCCTGGAGCCGTTGTGTCCACGAAGACAGCGAAGAGAAACTGCGGGAGGAAGCGGCTCGCCGGTTGCAACAGTTCCTGCAGCAAACCGATGATGCTGACCTGGCCACTGCCATTCTGGAACGCCATGCCAATGCAAACTGGCTGCCTGCACTGACCCGTGCAAGGTTGTCGGTTGTGCGGCTGGCAGCAGCCAGGAAGGGGGGCAAGAGCAGTCACTGGCGAGAGGTGCTCGAACAGGCTGATGAAGCCAGTCTGGAATGCCTGCTGGATGAACTGAACGATACCCAACTGCTGACTGAGTTGGTAAAAAAACCACCGAAAAATCAGAAAAAACTGCTGCAGCGCCTGGAAGAAAAGCTCGATGCTCAACGATTGGCGGCCGGTGATGCCGCCACTGTGGAAAAACATGCCCAGCGTCTATGCCTGGCTTACGTTGCCCTCAGCCAGGAAACCCGACCGGACATCCTGAAAACCCGGTTGGATGAACTGGACCAACTGTGGGAATCCCTGCCACAACAGGCCGTGGCGGAAAACCATCAGCAGCAGCGCAATGGTGCACGCAAAATTGCCTTGAACATCCTGCTGGCCCATGACCCGGCACATCAGCAAAAACTGCGGCAACAGACGCATGATCAGGCGGAAGCCTGGATTGAACAAATGCGCAGGCTGGCTACCGACCCACCGGAACAGATGGAGAAACGGCAGGCCAAATTCCAGCAACTACGGCAACAATGGCAGACCTTGCCGGAGCACCTGCTGGAAGCGGAAACACTGGCACGCTGGAAGGATGCTCACGACCTGGTTGAGCACATCTTGTTGCCCGCGGCGGAAGAAACCATCCTCCCTGCCGAAATTGCCGCCTTGCAGGAAAAAACCCGGCAATGGTTGCAAAAGGATGCCAGCGCACTGACCAGCCGTACCCTGACCCGGCTGGAGGAAGCGCTGATCCACGCCAAGGCCACTCACACCCACCCCGATACTGCCACGGCAAAAGTGCTGCAACAAGTCCAGCAACAACTGCACCGCCTGATCGAACGCCATCAACAGCATCTGGGTGAACTGGACAAACTGAAAGAACAATTCCAGCAGCTGCTGCCGGAAATGGAAGCCGCGCTGAACCGTGGACAGATTCAGCAGGCCAGCAAACTGGAGCAACAGCTCAGCCAGCTGACTCCGCCACTGGAGAAGCAACAACGGCTGGATAAAGACAGCCTGAAGACCCTCTCCCGCCTGCGTGCCGATCTGAAAGACAAGCGTCAATGGCTGCACTGGTCCAATGAAGATCACCGCAAGGCCCTGTGTGAAGAACTGGAAGCCTTTGCCGGCAAGGGGGCCCATCCGGATGCGGTGCGGGAAAAACTGCAACAAGCCTGGAAGCAATGGCAAGATCTGGAAAAAAGCGAACATCCCCTGCCCGGCAAGCAACGATTTGCCGCCAGTCCGGCGCTCTGGCGACGCTTCAGCAAAATCCGCAAGCGATTGAACGAACAGACCCAGCCCTATTTTGAAAGCCGTCAGGCCCAGCAGGAAGCCAACCTGGCCGAATGCCAGCAGGCCATGGAGCACATGGAACTGCTGCTACAGGAAGAACCGATTACAAGCCATGAACAGGCCAAAACCCTGGAACGGCAACGACATCAGCTGTCTGACTGGCTTCATGACCTGCATCGCCTGCCCCAGTCAGAACGCAAGACCCTGGCCAAACAGCTCCGCCACTGGCTCAAGCGCAGCCGCCAGCGGCTCGATCAGGCCTATGACCAGTGGCAGGCTGAACGGCAGGCCATCATCGAACAGGCCGCACAGGCAGCGGAACTGGATGACCTGCAGCAGGCCATTGAACAGGCCAAGGCCCTGCAGGCGAGGTGGAACCGCATTCCGCACCTGCCCAGAAAACGGGAGCAACCCCTCTGGCGCGCCTTTCGCAAGCACTGCGATGCCATTTTTGCCCGCAGAGAAGCCGAGAAACAGGCTGAAAAGACCGAGCAGGCCCACCTGCGCCAGCAAGCCCAGGCACTGGTAGAACAGCTGCAAGCGCTGGATTTTGCCCAGGTGCAGAACAACGAAGCCCTGCAGGCACAGGAACAGGCACTGCAAGCCATTCGCGATGCCTGGCGCGAGCAAACAGCTCCCCCCGCCGATCTGCAGGCAGCCTTTGATCAGCAACTGCGCGAAACCCTGCAACAACAGAACACGGCCAGAATGCGCATTGAACAGGCCCGATTCCTGACACGCTTGTCTGCATTGGCTGCAGACAGCGATCCGACCTTGCGGGCAAAGTGGTCTGCTCATTGGCAAGATGCCTGGCAAAAGGGTAGTGAACAATCAGCTGACGAATCGATACTGCAAATGCAGGTGCTGGAGGTGGAAATCCTGGCCGACCAGCCCTCCCCGGAAACAGATCACGAACAGCGGCTGGAAGCACAAGTGGCTCTGGTACAGAAAAAACACGATGGACAACTGCCCGAGGAAGCCCAACTGCCGGAGTGGCTGCTGTTACGCTGGCTGCAAGCCGGTGGCGGGCAACTACCCTCATCTCATCCCCTGCAAGTGCGTTTTCTCCAGGCCATGCAGGCATGGTTTTCGCACCAGGATCCAGGCTGACGAGTGCGGATAGGCAAAATGAAGCTTTTCATTTCCAACATGATCCCGTAGGCTGTATACAAAAAAGAGCAGCATCATGCGTCTCAACAAGAAATCACTGATCTTCGCTTCAGGGATGATGCTGACACTGTTTTTGCTGATTACCAGCGTCCTGCTGCTGGTCATGCGCCACTACACCGTGGAATCGGTGCGCCAGCAAAGCCTGCTGCAATCCCGCCTGCTCCTGCACCAGATGGTGCTGCTGGATCAACACCAGCCCGAACTGAAAGCACAATGGAAAAAGGGCCTGCGCCGCTTGCAGGGCATGGAGGATGTGCACATCTTCCGTGGCGAGGCGGTTCGGCGGCAATACGGACCCGGCTCACCGGATGCCCAGCCCTCGGATGTGCTGGAGCGTACCGTGCTGGCCACCGGAAAGGCTGCAATGGAAATCACCTATGAAGATTTTCAGCCCATCTTTCGTCATGTCATTCCCTGGCGCATGGATGCCGACCCCAGCATCGACTGCAGCCAATGCCATCAGGCAGCCGGTGATGCTGTGCTGGGCGGCATCAGCATTCGTGTGAATACGAGCGCATTGACCACCGGTGCCAAGGTTATCGTGGGCAGCATCATTCTGATCTTCACCCTGTTTACCCTGTTCCTGCTCTGGCTGTTGCAGCGCATCACCACCCCCATTGTTGAAACGGCCCACGACATTCACCGCTCGGTGGAACGCGCCATCAGTGGTGATTTCAGCGGCCAGATCAGCACCCGCTCCGAAGATGAAATCGGCGATATTGCCAAGAGTTTCAATACGCTCACCCTGTTTCTCAACCGGGACTTGCGTGAAATCCGCACCAATGTGGCACAACTGCTGCGTTGCGAAAACACCCGGGCGAAAAATCTGCTGGCCAGTACCACCCGCATGGTGGACGGGCTGATCGAGGTTTCCCATTTCAAACAGACCATTGAAGGTGACGAACATCGCCTGGATGTCTACCGCCGGCTGGCACGGGTGCTCAGTGATGATTTCCTGGTGGAACATTTCAGCCTGTATGAGGTGGACCACAACAAGAAACGCATCCTGCCGCTGATGGTGGATCATGAAACCACGGACAGCGTGTACTGGTGTGATCCGCAAATCCAGATTCGCTCGGAATCCTGTCGTGCCTGCCGTACCGGGCAGATCACCACCAATCTGGAAGAACCGGAAATCTGCCCCTGCTTCCGCAGCCATGACGAACGCTATGTATTCCACCTGTGCATTCCCGTCATCCAGTCCGGCCGGGTTGGCAGTATTGTCCAATTGGTCTTCCATCAGGAGGAGGCGGATGAACTGATGAAATCCCGCCCCATTCTGGAGGCCTACCTGCGGGAAGCCGCACCAGTTTTGGAAGCCAAGCGGTTGATGGACAAGCTGAAGGAAACCACCCTGCGCGACCCCATGTCCGGGCTGCACAACCGTCGTTTTCTGGAAGAGTACATGGAAACACTGCTGGCCAGCCAGAACCGGCGAGACACGCCCATGGGTGTATTGATGCTGGATGTGGACTACTTCAAGAAGGTCAACGACACCCTGGGCCACCAGGCCGGTGACGAACTGCTCAAGGGCGTGGCGCGCATCCTCAAGAATTCGGTTCGGGCAGCGGATCTGGTCATTCGCTATGGTGGCGAGGAATTTCTCATTCTGCTGCAGGATGTAGACCCCGAACACCTGCTGCAGGTAGCGGAAAAAATCCGCGCCAAGGTGGAGGAACAGGAATTCCAGCTGCCCGGCCATGTACTGCACAAGACCATCTCCATCGGCGCCGCCCTGATGCCGGAAGATGGCGACACCCTCTGGCAGGTCATCAAGTTCGCCGATGTGGCCCTGTATCAGGCCAAGGAGCAGGGCCGGAACCGGGTCATTCGCTTTGCGCCGGAAATGTGGCAGGACAAGGGCGAATACTGATTCCCGGAATTGAACTCCGAGCCTGCGGAACACTCCCCGTTTGTACCCAATACGGGGGAGTGCCATAATGCTGCACACAATGACATTTCGTCATCTATATCCAACCACTGCCTGGGGGAGGCAAACATGAAAAAAACTCTACTTTCTCTGGCTATCGGGCTGGGCATGAGCCTTGGCCTGCATGCAGGCGAAACCGTGATCAGCCAGCAACTGCAGCATCCCGTCACCATTCAGTATGACGAGGAAGGCATTCCGCACATCACCGGTGAAAACCTGTCGGAAACCGAAATTGCCTTTGCACAGGGCTACGCTCAGGCTGGTCAGCGCTTCTTCCAGATGGATCTGACCCGCCGCGTAGCCAGTGGCACACTGACTGAACTGGTGGGCGCTTCCGTACTGGCCAATGACATCCAGCTGCGCACCATGGGCCTGCGCCGTGCCGCCTGGCAAACCTGGGCTGTGATGAATGATGATACCCGCGCCTGGCTGAAAGCCTATGCCGACGGGGTCAATGCCTGGCTGGCCAACCACAGCCTGCCTCCGGAATATGGCGCACTGGAACTGAGCAAGGCCACGCCCTGGCAACCGGTGGATTCCATCGTGGTGGCCAAGGCTCTGGCCTTCCAGCTCTCCTTCGATCTGGATGTTGACCTCACCATCAAGGCAGCTGCCTACCAGCAGGCCGGCCAGATTGCCGGCTTCGATGGAGCCGCCCTGTTCAGCGAAGACACCCACCGCAGCCAGCCACCCGATGACCGGGTGAGCGCGCCCGGCTTCATCACCTCCATTGGCGGACTGGGCAAAAGCGAAACCGCTCCCCGCCTGGGGCCGGTCTCTCCGCTTGCCGCTGAACTGGCCCAAGCCTACAAGGCCAAGGTCAGTCACATCCCCTTCTTTCAGAAATCCCTGCGACCGGACAAAAACGGCGCGGGTTCCAACTGGTGGATCGTGGACGGTGCCCACACGGCCAGCGGCTTGCCCATGCTGGCCAATGACCCGCACCTGAGCCTCAATACCCCCGCCGTATTCATGGAAGCCTATCTGCCAGGAGCCGCCGGGGTCAGCGTACCGGGCACACCGGGCATCATTCAGGGTTGTACCCTGTACTATTGCTGGGGTTCCACCGTACACCCCATGGATGTCACCGACACCTTCATGGAACAGCTGGAAACCAACAATTTCGGGCTACCCACCCACATCGTGCATAACGGCCAGAAAGAACCGCTGCTCTGGATCTACCAGAGCTATTACGCCAACCAGATCGGTGACGGCGTCATGGATAACCTGGAACGGCAGAATGTGGGCTACGACGCTGGCGGTATCACTTTTATCGTGCCCCGCCGCAACAACGGCCCGCTGGTACAGGTGGATGTGGAAAACAAGACCGGTCTCAGCGTGCAATACACCGGCTGGGGGCCCACCTTCGAACTGGAAGCCTTCCGCCAGATGAACAATGGCCAGACACTGGATGATTTCAAGGCCGCACTGCAATACTTTGATGTCGGCTCGCAGAATTTCGGCTATGCCGACCGGGAAGGCAATATCGCCTATTTCACAAGCGCGGAAATGCCGCTGCGGGAAGACCTGCAAACCATGAATACCGTGGACGGTGGCATCCCGCCCTTCATGATCCGCGATGGTTCTGGCGCGCTCAAGCATGAATGGATGCCGGTAGAAAACCCGCAACCCATGCAGGCCATCCCCTTTGAAATCCTGCCCTTTGACGAAATGCCGCAACTGGTCAACCCGGCTGCCGGCTATATTGCCAATGCCAACAACGACCCGGTGGGCGTGACACTGGACAACAACCCGTTCAATCAGTTGCGTCCCGGTGGTGGCATCTACTACCTCAACCCCTTCTACTCCTCCTACCGCATTGGCCGTATCGACCGGGTGATGCAGGACATGGTCAGCAAGGCCGATGTGGATTTCGACAAGATGCGTGCACTGCAGGCCAACAACCAGCTGCTGGATGCCGAACTGATGACGCCCTACATTCTCACGGCCATGGAACGGGCCGGCAAGGAAGATGCCTGGCCTGGCCTGCAGCAGTTTCTGGCCGATTCGCGGGTTACCGAAGCGGTGGAACGCTTGTCCAACTGGGATTTCAGCACCCCCACCGGCATTCCGGAAGGCTATGACCCGGGTGATGACCCGTTCGCCCTGCCTGAACCCAGCCAGAGTGAAATCGATGCTTCCGTGGCTGCCAGCATCTTCGCCATCTGGCGTTCACAAATGCTGGCCAACACCATGGATGCAGTGTTTGAGGCCATGGGCATGTCCGCCTATCGCCCCTCGGCCCGCATGGCCTACAATGCTCTCAAGCATCACCTCGACACCTTTGAGCAGAATCATGGTGTGGGCGCTTCCGGTATTCCGTTCTTCAATGTGGAAGGCGCACCCACCCCGGAAGATGCCCGTGATTTCATCATTCTCTACAGCCTGCAGCAGGGCCTGAACCTGCTGGCTTCGGATGAATTCGCTCCGGCCTTCGGCAATAGCATGCAGTTGTCGGACTACCGCTGGGGCAAGCTTCACCGCATCGTCTTCGACCACCCGCTGGGTGCGCCTTTCAACATCCCCAATTATGGCCCGTTCACCGATCTGTCAGCGGATATGCCCGGTATCTCCCGTGCCGGAGGCTATGAGTCGGTGGATGCCTCCCGTCATGATGCCCGCGCGGACAGTCTCAACGGTTTCATGTTCGGTGCCGGCCCCGCCCGCCGTTTTGTTGGAGAAATGCAGGCCGATGGCATTTTGGGGCATGAAACCATTCCGGGTGGTCAGTCCGGGGACATCACCTCGCCCCTGTACGCCAGCCAGCTCCCGCGCTGGCTGACCAACCAGTACCATGATCTGGTTCCGGGGCAAATGCCGGCTACTGTTACCGACAGTATCGAGCTGCAACCGGCAAGCAACCCCTGAACCCGTGTTCAGGCCACAGGGAAGTGGCCTGATTACCACGGATCCGGCCAATGAGATTTGCCAGTGGCGTTTGTCCGTGCTGTACAATGGCAACAATCACGCCCTCAAAAGGATCGCTGCCTTGAACGCATTGCTGGATCACTTCACGCTGGTACGAACACGATGGATCCGCCTGCATGCGGAACTGCTCAAGCCCGTGGCCGCTGAACAGCCGCACCAGCTCAAGGTGGAAATCAAGCTCACACCCAGCACCCTGCCCAAGGACAATCCCGGCATGCCTGAATACCAGCTGGGTTGTCGCATGCATTGTCTCGGGCACCTGCCACAGAAGGAAAATGATCCGCTGTTCCAAACGGAAGTGCTGATGAATGCCATTTACCGCCAGGTTCAGGGCTCGCCCCTGGATTTCAGCCAATTCAGCACATTGCACAGCCAATGCAACCGCCAGCTCTACCCGTTGTTACGCTTAAAGCTCATTCAGCTGGTTCGGGATCTGGGCATCAACCAGGTACAACTGCCAGAAGACCTGTTTACGCAAATGGAAGAAAACCATCAGGGGCTGGATAACGAAGGGCCAGAAAAAACCACTCGCCTGCACTGATCCTGTTGCTATTGCACACCCGCCGGCAAGCGATCATAGAGCAGTTGAACCATGCCCAGCGTGACACGGTCCCCCGGTTGCAACAGCTGTAACTGGCTGGGCTGGATACGGTTGCCGTTGACGAAAGAGCCATTCATGACCCCCATCTCTTCCATCAAGGCATAACCTTCCGGGGTGCGAACCAGGCGAGCGTGCCGCCGACTGAGAGAGCGGCGAGCGTCATGTTCTGACAGGTCCAGATCCGGGAAAATACCACTGGCGGGATCTGTTCTGCCCAAGGTAATGACATCCTGGTTGGGTAACGGCAACCACTGCCCGGACAGCAGGCGAAACCCGAATTCCGGTGCCCTGGCCGTTTCCGGCACAGCCTCCACGCCTGGGTCGGTCTGAAAGCCCAGGGTTTCCGGGATCAGCCCCGGCCAGGTTTCCGGGGCATCCGGTTGTTTCTGCGACGATGGCTCAACGCCCCTGGATTGCTGGCGCAACAGCAGGTATTTCTCCGTCAGGCTGCGCAACTGCCAGCCCAGCTTGCGCAGCATGCGAACCGCCAGTTCCGGCTCGCTGCGGATCATCTGCTCGAAATCTCCCATATCAATCCGCGAAAGCACACAGTCGGTCTCCGCCCGTGCCGTGGCATAGCGTGGCTGGGATTCCAGCAAGCTCATTTCCCCGAAAAAATCGCCTTCTTCCAGCACGGAGATGGTGACCAGGCCTCTGGATGCATTTTTTTGAATGGCGATCCGGCCCTTGCGAATCAGAAACATGCAATCACCCAGCTCGCCTTCAGCAAAGAGTAGTTCTCCTGCCTGCAGGCGCACCGTGGTGTAGCGGGTAAAGGATTCGACTTTCTGGGTGCCGCTCATGCTGCGTTTCATGGTTACTTGTACACAAATACTATCATGCCAGCATGCACTAGACCGCAAACTGCTTCCAGGCACAAGTGGGGAATACCTTCAGGAACCCGGGATGTATGGGAACTGCGATTCAGCTCACAGTTCCAGCTCATCATCAGACCGATCCGGATCCGTAACCGTGATCAACCGGATGGCATGGTTTCCTTCCGCCACGG
>JALWTZ010000030.1 GCA_026993285.1 Lysobacterales bacterium
AGCGCCCGGTGGGAAGGGATGGCGCGGATGGCTTCCTGGTAGTCGAGATAATCCCGGAATCGGGCCTGTTTCTGCCGGTCTTCGCCCAGGGCGCTGGAAACCACCAGCCCATCCTGCCAGAGCCGTTCCCGGGCCTGGCCGAGTATGCCGGCGTGCTCGCTGATCTGCTCGATGAAAATGTGACGCGCGCCTTCCAGGCAGCGGGTCGCTTCGCTGAACTCACCCTCGGGCTGGATGAAATCCGCGGCCAGTGGCTCCGGGTCGTCGGGCAGTTGCTGCAGCAGGGCCTCCAGCAGGGGTTCCAGGCCGGCTTCACGGGCCTTCTGGGCGCGGGTGCGGCGGCGGGGCTTGTAGGGCAGGTAGAGGTCTTCCAGTGCCGTGCGGGTTTCCGCCTGTTCGATGGCCCGGCGCAGGCTGTCGCTGAGCTGGCCCTGTTCCTCGATGCTGCGCAGGATGGTATCGCGGCGGCTGTCCAGCTCGCGCAGGCTGTGCAGCTGGTTTTCCAGTTCACGCAGCTGGCTGTCGTCCAGCCCGCCGGTGGCTTCCTTGCGGTAGCGGGCGATGAAGGGCACGGTGGCCCCTTCGTCCAGCAGCTGGATGGCCGCCAGCACCTGTTTTTCGGCAGCGGCAATGCGGGGCGCGATGCGCCGGGCCAGGGTTTCGCTCATGCTTGTACTCCAGTGGGGGCTCAGGCGACCTGCCGCCCCTGATGCTTTTTCAGGGCCACCAGCAGCAGGGAGATGGCCGCCGGGGTGACGCCGGGAATGCGCCCGGCCTGGCCGATGGTGGCCGGGCGTTGCTTCGAGAGTTTTTCCCGAACCTCGTTGGACAGGCCCTTGACCTGGCCGTAGTCAAAGTCTTCCGGGATGGTCTTTTCCTCATTGGCGCGGGCGCGGGCGATTTCTTCTTCCTGCCGTTGCAGGTAGCCGGCGTACTTGGCTTCGATTTCCACCTGTTCGGCCGCCTGGGCATCGGCCAGCCCCGGCCCCAGGCCTTCGATGCCCATCAGGCGGGCATAGTCCATTTCCGGCCGGCGCAGCAGGTCCAGCAGGCGGCTTTCGCGGCTCAGTTCCAGGCCGGTGGCCTCGGTGAACCGCCGCCCCAGCGCGTTGCCGGGAGAAATCCAGGTGGCCTTGAGCCGGGCCAGTTCCCGCTCCACCGCCTCGCGCTTTTCGCAGAAGGCGCGCCAGCGGGCTTCATCCACCAGGCCCAGACGGTGGCCGATTTCGGTCAGGCGCAGGTCGGCGTTGTCTTCGCGCAGGCGCAAGCGGTATTCGGCGCGGGAGGTGAACATGCGGTAGGGCTCGCGGGTGCCCTGGGTGATGAGGTCATCCACCAGCACGCCCAGATAGGCCTCCTGCCGGCCTGGGGTCCAGCCCTCCTTCTCCTGCACCTGGCAGGCGGCATTCAGCCCGGCCAGCAATCCCTGGGCGGCCGCTTCCTCGTAGCCGGTGGTGCCGTTGATCTGCCCGGCGAAATACAGGCCGGCCAGGGCGCGGGTTTCCAGGCTGGGCTTGAGCCCGCGCGGGTCGAAAAAGTCGTATTCGATGGCGTAGCCGGGACGGGTGATCATCGCCTGCTCGAAGCCACGGATGGAGCGCACCAGCCTCAGCTGCACATCGAAGGGCAGGCTGGTGGAAATGCCGTTGGGGTAGAGTTCGTGGGTATCCAGCCCCTCCGGTTCCACGAAAACCTGGTGGCTGTCCTTGTCGGCGAAGCGGGCGATCTTGTCCTCGATGGAGGGGCAATAGCGCGGCCCCACGCCCTCGATCACCCCGGTATACATGGGAGAACGGTCCAGCCCCTCGCGGATGATGTCGTGGGTGCTGGCGTTGGTGTGGGTGATGTGGCAGGCCACCTGCCGCGGGTGGTCCTCCACCCGGCCCATGAAGGAAAACACCGGCGTGGGCGTGTCACCCGGCTGGGCTTCCATGACGGAAAAATCCACCGTGCGCCCGTCGATGCGCGGCGGGGTGCCGGTTTTCAGCCGCTCCACGCTGAAGGGCAGCTCCCGCAGGCGGGCAGCCAGCGCGTTGGCGGGCGGGTCGCCTGCGCGGCCGCCACTGTACTGTTCCAGGCCGATGTGAATGCGCCCGCCGAGAAAGGTACCCACGGTGAGCACCACCGCCGGGGCGTAAAAATCCAGCCCCATGCTGGTGCGCACGCCGGTAACCCGTTCCCCTGCCACCAGCAGGTCTTCCACACCCTGCTGAAACAGGTGCAGCCCCGGCTGGTTTTCCACCATGGCACGGATGGCGGCCTTGTAGCGGGCCCGGTCGGCCTGGGCGCGGGTAGCTCGCACCGCCGGCCCCTTGCGCCGGTTGAGGATGCGGAACTGGATGCCACCCAGATCCGCCGCCCGCGCCATGGCCCCGCCCAGAGCGTCCACTTCCTTGACCAGATGCCCCTTGCCGATGCCGCCAATGGCGGGATTGCAGCTCATCTGGCCGATGGTGTCGATGTTGTGGGTCAGAAGCAGGGTGCGGCAACCCATGCGCGCAGCCGCCAGCGCCGCCTCGGTACCGGCATGACCGCCACCGACCACGATGACATCAAACTGTTGTTGCGACTGGAGCATGGGAAAGTTCGCGTTTCATTAATGAACCGAGCATTGTAGCAAGCATTGGATGGGTAAAAAATGGATCATCACGGTGGTTGCCGCATCACGAAGCGGCAGATTGAGTTGAGTGGGGGGAAGTTGCGCTGACTGGAGTATATTGACCTGGATCAAATCTTCATGGCCGTTGTGGACATAGGCTTGAAGGCCACATTCTGTTTGGAGCCTGTGTCATGTTTCGTCCTGCTCGGTCATGGTGGGCATTGCCCCCAATCCTCCTGTTCGTGGCGGGGATCGTGTTTTGGGGAGGTTTCAACTGGGCACTGGAACTGACCAATACGGAAAGTTTTTGCATCTCCTGTCATGAAATGCGAGACAACCCCTACAAGGAATACCGGCAATCCATTCATTTCAGCAACCCCAGTGGCGTACGCGCCACCTGCCCGGATTGCCATGTGCCGCGTGAGTGGATCTACAAGGTCATACGCAAGATACGCGCCTCCAACGAGCTTTATCATCACTTTCTGGGCACCATCGACACACGAGAACAGTTTCTTGCCCAGCGCCATGAGCTGGCGAAGATTGTCTGGAAAACCATGCGTGAAACCGATTCCCGCGAATGCCGAAACTGCCACAGTGAAACCGCGATGAAACTCAAGGACCAGAATCCACTGGCGGCGGAAGCGCACCGTCAAGCCCAGGACGAACACAAAACCTGTATTGATTGTCACCAGGGAATCGCCCACCAGTTGCCGGAAGCCTTTCTCGAAGCCGAGCACGAACGCTTTGAAAGAGAGCAGGTACCCTGTTATCGCTGCCATCAGCAAATGAGCCGTCCAGATGACGATGAGGCCTGGGAATAGGGCACGGCAGTCACATCGGCTGGCAAACAGGCGGCGCTGTCACCCGTGCAGGTGGTGCAGTGTCGGGTTTACGGTTATATGAGAAGTTTCTCCTATAAAGTGAACTTGATTTAGATCAAGGTGGAAAAAACCATCCCGGTCTAAGTTTTGCCGGGTTACAGACCACAAGGGGGGAGCCCAGCCATGCAACATCCATCCGCCTTGGCCAGTTTCGCGCTGGTTCTTTCAGGGCTGATCTGTACTCATGCCTTTGCCGCCGACCAGGCCACCATCAAAACCGGAGAAGCGCTCTACAACCAGAATTGTTCGGTCTGCCACCAGGCGGATGCCATCGGCAAGCCCGGTTTTGCGCCATCGCTGACCAACCCCGAGTTGCTCAGCATCGCTTCCGACAAGTTTTTCGAAAGTACCATCCGGGATGGCCGTCCCGGTACCGGCATGCCGCCATTCGCCCATCTGGGCAGGAAAAAGATCAAGGCCATCGTGGCCTATTTGCGTTCGCATTCAAAACTGCCCAACCGGGCCAGTGAAGTGGATGCCGAACCCGAAAGCCATGGCGATCCGCGCCTGGGCAAGCAATGGTTCGACGATATCTGCTCGACCTGTCATGGCAAGAATGGTGACGGTTATGCATCCGGTGGCACCGGCACCGCGATTGGTAAAAAAGGTTTCCTTGGCAAGGTCAGTGATGGCTTCATCCGCGAAACCATCCGGCACGGGCGTTCCAACACCCGCATGCTGGGCTTCAGCGATGCTGCCGGCCTGGCCCACCTGAGCGATGAGGAGATCGATGACATCATCGCTTACATGCGTACGCTCGACAAGCAGTAACGGCCCACACCAGAGGAGGCAGATTCATGAAACGATTGAAAATGAACCGGCGAGATTTTCTGAAAGGCAGTGCCTTCATCACCAGTTCTACCGTGGGCAGCAGTCTGCTGGTGGGCGCCAACCCCGAGCTGGAAGCGGCAACCACGGACAATGACATACCTTCCCGCAAGACCGCGCTGGCCCAGTGCCCCTACTGTGGCGTGGGCTGTGGCACCGTGATTCAGGTGGAAAACGGCAGGATTGTTTCCATGCGGCCGGACAAGGACCATCCCACCAACTTCGGTCTGCAATGTATCAAGGGGCTGACCGCCGCCGAACCCATCTACGTCGACCGCATGGAAGGCGACGCCTATGTGCGCAAGGACGTGTGGGAAGAGTGGAACAAGCCTGGCCATGGCGACCTGGAATATGTCAGCAAGACCAAGGGCTCGTTCGACGATGAGCATTTCGTGCGCGTGCCCTATGAAAAGGCCGGCGAGATGGTTGATCACAAGATCGCCCATTTGGTGAAGAAATACGGCGGCAACACCGTCGGCCTCTACGGTTCCGGCCAGCTCACCATGGAAGGCCAGTACCTGGAAAACCTGTTCATGAAAGGCGTGCTCGGCTCCAACACCATCGAGGCCAATGCCCGCATGTGCATGACCTCGGCGGTCACCGGCTATTTCGCCACCTTGGGCTCCGACACGCCGCCGCTGGCCTATGAAGATATTGAACTGTGCGACATGATCATGCACTTCGGCCACAATGCGCGCGAATCACACCCCATCATCTTCTGGCGCGCCGCCGATCACAAGAAGAAAAACGACATTCCCACCGTGGTGGTCGACCCCCGTCGTACCGGTACGGTGATGGGCTATGAAGACATCAACCCTGAAAACACGGTTCATGTGCCCCTGCTCAACGGTGATATCAGCTTCCTGAACTCGATCGCGCACGTGCTGCTGAAAGAACACCCGGATGTGATCGACTGGGATTTCATGAAGGAACACACCAAGGGCTGGAAGAACTATGTGGAAACGGTTAAGAACGAGTACAGCCCTGAACAGGTGCAGGACCGCATGGGTGGCGAGCACCATGATGTCTCTCCCGAACTGATACGCAAGGTTGCCGGCATGTTTGCCGACGCCACGCGCAAGCGACTGGCGCGCAGCAAGGGCAAGCACAACAGTGCCAATGCCGGCCTGGAAGGCGGCTATGGTGGTGTCATCATCATGTGGGGCATTGGCTACAACCAGCATATCCATGGCCAGCACAATGTGATTTCCATCATCAACCTGCTGACACTCACCGGCAACCTGGCCAAGCCGGGTTGTGGCCCCTTCTCCATGACCGGGCAGCCCAACGCCATGGGCGAGCGTTTTACCGGCGGCCTCACCGGCCGGCTGCCTTTCAATGAACCCTTGAAGAATGCCAAGCATCGCGCTCACATCGCCAAGCACTGGCGCATTCCGGAGCAGAACCTGGTCAATGCCATGAACTCACAAAACCCCGGCATGGCCGTGGGGATGATGGAACGGGCACTCAAGGGGGATGTGCGGGCCATGTTCCTGGTCTATGCCACCCATATCGACCTACCCGATCAGGAAAATCTGGTGCGTCCGGCACTGAAGAAAACCTTCAATGTGGTGCAGGAAATCTACCGGCATGCACCCAACAACCTCTATGCCGATGTGATCTTCCCGGCTGCCACCTGGGGCGAAGTCAACGGTGTCTACATCAGCTCCGAACGGCGTATCAACATCTGCGAGCAGGCCGCCATGCCGCCCAAGGGTTGCCGCCCGGATCTGGACATGGTGATCGACAAGGCCAAGGGTATCGGCAAGCTGCTGGGGCTCGACATGGACAAGGTGCTGCCCTACAAGAAGGACAAGAACGGTTTCTACGATGCCGAGGAAGTCTTCCGTGATGTCTGCCGCGCTTCCGCCGGCACCGATACCGATCTCACCGGCATCCTCGAACGCGAGAAGATCGACGGCCTGTCGCCCTATGAGCAACTCAAGGAACTGCGCGGCATCCAGTGGCCGGCACCCACCTACGCCATTGCCAAGGCCGGGGGTACCAAGCGCCGCTACATGCTGCAGGAAGGCAACTGGAAATCACGCCCCTACGGCTATTTCCGCACCAAGGACGGCAAGGTGCACATGAAGGTCTGCCACCAGGATTACTCGCAGCGCAAGGAAGTGACCGAGAAACTGATGAAATTCGGCACGGAAAAGGATCTCTATACCATCGACCACATGGATCTCATCAAGCAGGCGCGCGACATGGGGTTGACCCCCGACCTGCCCGACGAGGAATACCAGGGCAAGCACTGGAAAGAGGTGCCCAAGGACAAGTACCCCTACTGGTTTGGTCTTGGCGTGGTCTACGAGCACTTCCACACCGCCAAGTCCAATCGCAGCCCCACCACGCGCAGGCTGGTACCGGAAATGTATGTGGAAATGCACCCGGACGATGCCAAGGCGCTGGGCATCAAGGATGGTGACAAGGTACGGGTGATTACCCGCCGTGGTCAGCTCGAGGCGCGTGCCCAGGTGGGTACCCACAGCCTGGTCAAGCCGGCACGCAACAATGTGCCACGCGGTTACATGTTTGGCCCGTGGAACCTGTCGGTGGCCGACAGCGCGGTTCCGGAGAAAAACAAGTGGCTGGCCAACCGGGTGACCAGCCGGGTCTGGGATCCGGTTTCCGGCCAGGTTGACTTCAAGAAATCGGCCGCGCGCATCGAGAAAATCTGACCGCGCCCATGAAACGGCGAGCGTTTCTCAAGACCGGCATCAGCATGGCCTTGCTGGGGCAAGTCCTGCTGGTGCCGGAAGCGGGGCGGGCGGCTGCGCAAAAGCCGTCGCTGCGTTTCCTGCGCCCGCCGGGCGCCTTGCCGGAAGACGACTTTCTCAGCCGCTGCATTCATTGCGGCCAGTGCGGCGAGGCCTGCCCCAATCGTTGTATCCAGTATTTCGCCGACGAGAATGGCCTGGCTTCTGCCGACACCCCCTACATCGTCCCACGGGAAAAGGCCTGCATCCTGTGCATGAAGTGCGGTGATGTCTGCCCCACGGGCGCCATTCAGAAAGTGCGCTATGAACTGGACGATATTCTGGCCAAGGTGAAGATGGGCCATGCGCTGATCGACAAGCAATTGTGCCTGTCGTGGCAGGGCAAGAGCTGTGGTGTCTGCTACCGCGCCTGCAAGTTGCCGGATGTCGCCATCCGGGTGGGTTACATGGAGCAGCCGGAGATACTGGACGGCTGTGTGGGCTGTGGCTTGTGTGAACGCTCGTGCATCCAGATTCCGCAGGCCATCAAGGTCATTCCACGAAGCAGTTGAACCGTGCACAGGCATACACGCATATGAAAACCACCACGGGCAAACCCTTCTTTCTTTGGCGTCACCTCAACAAACTGCGCTGGCTCAGTTTGTCTCTGGTGTTTGCCATGCTGGTATTCCTGCCCTATGCACATGTGTATCAAACCTATGTGGCAGCACATGCCTATGATTTGCTGGCCGACTCCGAGAAGGAAATCTACGATGTCATGGAAAGCCTGACCGAGCCCTTTGTCAGTGATCCGGAAAAGGATCTCGATGCGGTCAAGGGCAATACCTGGTCAGGCACCCTGTTTGGTTTCAAAATGAGTGATCCATTGGCGGTTGCCGGGCAGGTGGCCGCCAGCAAGCGGGTTTATTTGCCCTTTCTGCTGACCGCGCTGGTTCCATTGCTGGCTACCCTGCTTCTGGGCCGCTTCTACTGTGGCTGGATTTGTCCGGCGACCTTTCTCTATGAATTGAACAGCAATCTTGCGGCCTGGCTGCATCGTGCCGGTCTGAAAACCGGTAACCGGCGTTTCGACCGCCGGCTCAAGTACCTGGTACTGGGTGCGGGCCTGTTGCTTTCCATGCTCACCGGTTCCGTGATGGTGGCCACGATCTACCCGCCGGCCATCATTGGTCGTGAAATCTACTATGCCGTGGCCCTGGGTGGTTTTGGTGCCGGTGCCGTGTTCTTCGTCGGCACCCTGCTGTTCGATCTGCTGGTGGCACGCCGGGGATTTTGCCGCTACCTCTGCCCCGGTGGTGCGCTGTACTCCCTGCTGGGTCGCTATCGGCTGGTTCGCATTCAACGGGTGGTCGAGCAGTGCAATGACTGCGCCAAGTGCAATGCCATCTGCGAATTTGGCCTGGACCCCTTGCGCGACGGGTTTGGCCAGGAATGCAACAACTGCACGGCCTGTATCGCCATCTGCCCTACCGATGCGCTGACCTTCCGTCTGCAGTTGCATGACCAGCCCGATCAGGGGCCGGGGCATCTGGGGCGTCAATATCAGCGAGAGAAGGCAGCCGGCGAACAGGATCGCAGAACACCAGCCGGGGAGGAACAGCCATGAAACGGCGGGGTTTTATTCAGGGTCTGGTGGTTGCTGGTGGCACCCTGGCCGGCGCAAGCCTGCCCTACGGCCTTTCCCGCCTGCTCGCTCCACCCGGCCAGGCCGCACCACGCTCGCACATCCGTCTGCCCGGTGCGCTGAAGGATGCCGATGCGTTCGCCCAGGCCTGTATCGGCTGTGGCCTGTGTGGTGAGGTGTGTCCGCCCCGCTGCATTCGTTTCCATCAGCGCGAAGGTGGCGGGCAGGTCAACCTGCCCTATATCGAGCCGGAGGAGAAGGCCTGTATTCTCTGTGGAAAATGCATGGAGGCCTGCCCAACGGATGCCCTGCAGGTGACGCCGGTGGAGAAGATCGACATGGGTATCGCCCAGATCGACCGGCTGGCCTGTTACCCGTGGGTCGATCGTGGTATCTGCGGTGCCTGTGTCAGTATTTGTCCGCTGGGCGAACGTGCCATCCGTTTCAACATGTGGAACCAGTACCGTCCCGTGGTTCAGGATGCCTGTGTCGGTTGTGGCCTGTGCGTGGAAGTCTGCCC
>JALWTZ010000031.1:0-3410 GCA_026993285.1 Lysobacterales bacterium
GGCCAACCCCAGGAAAAGGACACTCTGGTCTACGAACGGCCGGACCAGAAGGAATGGGGCTTCTCCGCCTCGGTCAGTGAAGATGGCGATGTATTGATCATCACCGTCTGGCGCGGTACCGAAGACAAGAACCTGCTGTTCTGGAAAAACCTGAAACAGGCCGACGCGCCAATACAACCGCTGGTGGAGGAATGGACCTCCAGCTTTCAGTGGCTGGGCAATGAAGGCGGCATTCACTGGTTTCTCACCAACGACCAGGCCCCACGCCGGCGGGTCATCGGCATCGATCTGCAAAAACCCGAGCGCCAACACTGGGTGGAGGCCGTGCCCCAGGGCGAGGAAGTGCTGGATGAAGCCCACTACCTCAACCACGGTTTTGTAACCGTCAGCATGAAAGACGCCCACCACCGGGTACGGCTGATCGACCGCCAGGGCAACAGCCGGGAACTGGCACTGCCCGGCCTGGGCAGCGTCGGTGGCTTCACCGGCCATGGCAAGGACACGGAAACCTTCTACCGCTACACCAGCTTCAACACCCCCGGCGGTATCTATCGCCTCGACCTGAAAACCGGCGAAAGCCGCCTGTTCCGCGGCCCGAAACTGGCCTTCAACCCGGACGACTACACCGTGAAGCAGGTGTTCTATCACAGCAAGGATGGCACCCGCGTGCCCATGTTCATTGCCCATAAAAAGGGCCTGAAACCCAAGGGCAACACACCGACCCTGCTCTACGGTTACGGCGGTTTCAACATCTCCCTGACCCCCTTCTTCTCGGTGACCAATCTGGCCTGGATGGAAATGGGCGGCATCTATGCCATGCCCAACCTGCGTGGTGGTGGGGAATACGGCCAGGCCTGGCATGAGGCCGGTACCAAGACCCGCAAGCAGAATGTCTTTGACGACTTCATCGCCGCAGCGGAATGGCTGATCGCCAACGGCTACACCCAGCCGAAGAAACTGGCCATCCACGGCGGTAGCAACGGCGGCCTGCTGGCCGCGGCCGTCATGTTGCAACGCCCCGATCTGATGGCGGCCAGCATTCCCGCCGTGGGCGTGCTGGACATGCTGCGCTTCAACCAGTTCACCATCGGCTGGGCCTGGGAATCCGATTACGGCTCCCCCAAGAACCCGGAGGAATTCCGTGCCCTGCTGGCCTACTCGCCGCTGCACAATATCCAGCCCGGCAAGGCCTACCCGGCCACGCTGATTCTCACCGCCGACCATGACGACCGGGTTTTTCCGGCCCACAGCTTCAAGTTTGCCGCCGCCCTGCAGGCGGCCCAGGGCGGTGATGCCCCGATTCTGATCCGTATCGAATCCCGTGCCGGCCACGGCGCAGGCAAGCCGACCTCCAAGCGTATTGCGGAAGCTGCCGACAAGCTGGCCTTTCTCACCAAAGTTCTCGAACAGTAAGGCCAACATGCACACACGGTGGGCCGTTCATCCTGCTGAACGGCCCCTTTCTTCATAAAAACTTGAAAAATACCTGCTAACTACACGATTTTATTTTGTTTTTCATGTAAGATTTCTTGAAACCACGCTGAAGTATACTTTTTCAGGATGGAATGGATCCTCATCGCAGCATTGCTGATTTTCCTGCTGGGCGCTGTTTCCAGCTGGATCTGGCTGGCCCGGATCGCCTTTATCGATGGCCCGTTGTGGGGCTGGTCGGTCTTGCTGATCCCCTTCGGCGGTTTTATCTATGGTGTGCTGGCCTGGCGAGAAGCACATCGCCCGTTGCTGATCAATCTGGGATTTGTCATTCTCAGCTACATGGCCTACGCCATGCTGGTATCCATTCAACCGGCTTATGATCTGAGAACCGTGGGCCAGAAGGCCGTACAGACAGCCCAACACTGGCTGGCCGAAGTACAAAAACCCCCGGCCTGGAAGAATGACCCGGAAGTCATGGGTACACCCGAAGCCCAAACCCCGCCGGCTGAAAGCGCCAGCACGCAAACCGGCAAACCCGATACACAGCCCCAGGCCACGACACCGGCTCCAGCCACTACGCCTCCGAAAGCCGCAACCGGTGAAAACCACCCGCAGGAGGCGGCACATACCGAAACGCCTGAAACTTCGCCGCCCACAACCCGGCGGGAGCCACCTCCACTGAAAACCCGTGTGGTGCGCATCGGCGCGGTCAAGGTCAAAGACAAGCTAGCGCCTTATCGCAAACTCAGCCCGAAAGAACGCATCGCCCACCTCAACGAACTGATGTGGCAACCCATGGTCATCTGCCTGCGCCGTGGCGGTACCCGCAAGGGTACGCTGGAAGCCCTGGAAGCCCAGACTCTGACTCTACGCCAGCACCTGCCCACAGGCGTTTTCGATTCCATCGTGGAAAAGAAGAAAATCCGGGATGTTCTGCTGCCCAAACCCCGGCAGCCATTAACCGAATTGCGTTGCAGCCGCTGATCTCCCAGGCCTTCGCTTGACATACCATATTTAGCATATATGCTTTCTGTTATGTGGACCGTGTATGAGCACCGCTGTGTCATCAGGAGCCTGAAAAATGTTCCTGCAGAAGTGCTGAAAAAATATGAAAAATGGAAAGATATCGTGACCATTTCCGGCCCACCGGGGCTTAGAAAGATCAAGGGCTTTCGTGATGAAGCCCTTTCAGGAACATGGAAAGGATGGCGGTCTTCCAGGCTCAACATCCAATATCGGGTCATCTATCGGGTAGAAGGCGACAAGGTTCTGGTTCTGGTTGAAGATGTTACGCCCCATGATTACCGGAGAAAGTAACATGAACGAATACCAAAAGGCGCGCAAACACATTGAAGTATCCGTGGGAGAATCCGTAAGAATCCTGCGTGAGCTACAGGAACTGAGCCAGAATGAACTGGCCGCGCGTACGGGCATTCCCCAGTCCACCCTGTCGGCCATTGAAAACAACCGGGTAAAACTGGGCGTAGAGCGCGCCAAGGTGCTGGCACGGGCGCTCGCCTGTCACCCGGCGGTACTGATATTTCCCGGCTGGGATATCGACCAGGAATCCGCCGCTTGAAAACCCGCACTGAAACCGGGGCAGCCCCTCAGCGCTCCGATCAGCAATCGGCTGTACTCAGCGGGTAAAGATAAAAGCAACGCTACTGTTATCAGTCGAAGGAAATACTCTCTCCGCAACCACAGGATGCGGTCACATTGGGGTTGTTGAACTTGAACACCCGGTTAATGCCTTCCTGCACGAAATCAATTTCCGTGCCGTCGATCTTCTCCAGCACCTGCGGGTTGACGAACACCCGTACACCGTTCTGGTCAAAGGCCACATCTTCCGGTTGCGGCTGTTGCACCAGTTCCACCTCGTAGGCCCAGCCGGAACAGCCGGACTTGCGCAAATCCAGACGCAGGCCCTGGGCCTGCTCCTTCTGCATGAATTCCCGCACACGGTTGGCCGCGCTTTC
>JALWTZ010000031.1:3510-9124 GCA_026993285.1 Lysobacterales bacterium
CAACACCCAAGCTTTCTACACGCAATGCTAGCAGAAATATCAGCAAAATCGCATATACCAAAGGTTCCAGCCAGTCGGCTTTTACCGCCAGCCAGAAATGGATCACCGCCAAACCGGCGGCCGGGTAGACGGCCCGGTGAATGCGCTTCCAGGCCGGCCCCAGCTTGCGCTGCAGGCGGCGAAAGGAGGTGGCCGCCAGTGGCAAGAGCAGCAACCAGGCGGTGAAGCCCACAAAAAAGTACCAGCGCGTACCCAGCTCGCGCCAGAGTTTCACCGGGTCCAGCTGCAGTTCCGTGGCCCAGAACAGAAACAGGTGCGTGCTGGCATAGAAAAAGGCAAACAAACCCAGCATGCGCCGGTAGCGCAGCAGCACCGGCCACCCCAGCCAGCGGCGCAACGGCGTGGCCAGCAGGGTGAGCAGGAGAAAACGCAAGGTCCAGATACCGGTTTCGTGCAGCAGCACCTCCTGCGGGTCCGGCCCCAGACTATTGCTCACCGCGCCCCAGATCAGCCAGGCCAGGGGCAACAGGGCCGCAAGAAAAACCACCAGCCGCATCAGAAGAACTTGCGCAGGTTCATGCCCTGATAGAGCGAGGCCACCTGTTCGGCATAACCGTTGAACAATTCCGTATCCCGCCGGTTGCCGAACAGGCTGAAGCCGGTGCCGATGATGCGCTCGGAAGCCTGTGACCAGCGCGGATGATCCACCCGCGGGTTCACATTGGCGTAAAAGCCATATTCATCCGGGGCCATCTTGCGCCAGGTGTTCATCGGCATTGCTTCCTGAAAATGAATCCGCACGATGGACTTGATGTTCTTGAAGCCGTACTTCCACGGCACCACCAGCCGCAGCGGGGCACCATTCTGTGGCGGCAGGGGCTTGCCGTAGAGCCCGGTAGCCAGAAAACTCAAGGGGTGCATGGCCTCGTCCATGCGCAGGCCCTCCACATAGGGCCAGTCCAGCACCCGCCGGCGCTGGCCGGGCATCTGCTTCGGGTCATACAAGGTGGTGAAACGGACAAAACGCGCGGAAGACAACGGGCGAAAACGCTTGAGTACCGCTGCCAGCGGCACGCCCATCCAGGGAATGACCATGGACCAGGCCTCCACGCAGCGAAAGCGGTAGACGCGCTCCTCAACGGCCATGCCCTTGAGCAAATCATCCAGATCAAACACCCCGCTTTTCTCGCACAGCCCGGATACCCGCACCTGCCAGGGATGGGTTTTGAAGCCTTGCGCATTCTTGGCCGGGTCATCCTTGCCATAACCGAATTCATAGAAATTGTTGTAGCTGGTCACCGCTTCCTCCGGTGTCAGCTCGTCTTTCAGCGCCGCCCCGGCCCGCGGTACCGAAGCGGGCAACAAACCGGCCAGCACCAACGCCTTCACCACCTCGCGGCGCTGCCGGTAAACGGATTCATCGGTGACCTGCCATTCCGGCAGGGAAGGGATTTTTTTCATGGGCTTTCCTCCTCACCCAGCAGACCGGCCCGGGCAGCCAGGCATTGCAGGCCCCGCCAGCGGGAAGGAATGAGCCCGCCCGGCCTATTCACAACGGGGTAATCCCCCCATTTACCCGCATTTCCGGCTTGACAGAAGCCCGGTGATTTTCGATAGTTGCCCGCATGAATACACGTTTTGCGCCCACTGTACTGCTCGTATCCGTTCTACTGGCTGTTCTGCTGCTGGTCGGAGGCTGATACGCGGGCAAAACGCAAAGTACTTGCAAAACCCCGCACTCTCCACAGGATGCGGGGTTTTTTTGTTGAACTTTTGAAATCGACCGCCCTTGCGGCACCAGGGAGACCATCATGAAACTATACACCGAGACCGACGCCAACCCGGAACTGCTGAAAGACGCGCACATTGTCATTGCCGGTTATGGCAGCCAGGGCCGCGCCCACGCCCTCAACCTGCATGACAGCGGCCTGAAAGTGACCGTGGCCGTGCGCAAGAACGGCCCCAGCTGGGAAAAGGCCCAGGCCGACGGCCTGCAAGTGGCGGAAACCGCCGAAGCGGTGAAAACCGCCGATGTGGTGATGGTGCTGGTGCCCGACACCGTGCAGAAGGCCCTGTACGAAAGCCAGATTGCCCCCAACCTGAAAGCCGGCGCCATGCTGATGTTCGCCCACGGCTTCAACATTCACTACAACCAGATCGTGCCCGCCGCCGATGTGGATGTCACCATGATCGCCCCCAAGGGCCCCGGTGGCCTGGTTCGCCGCCAGTTTCAGGAAGGCAAGGGCGTGCCCTGCCTCATCGCCGTGCATCAGGATGCCACCGGCAACGCCCATGCCCGCGCCCTGGCCTACGCCCACGGCATCGGCGGCACCCGTGGTGGCGTGCTGGAAACCACCTTCAAGGAAGAAACCGAAACCGATCTCTTCGGCGAACAGGCCGTGCTCTGCGGCGGCGCTACCGAGCTGGTGGTCAAGGGCTTTGAAACCCTGGTGGAAGCCGGTTACCAGCCGGAAGTGGCCTACTTCGAATGCCTGCACGAACTGAAGCTGATCGTGGACCTGCTGCACGAAGGCGGCATTGCCCGCATGGCCGAATTCATCTCCGATACCGCCTATTACGGCGATCTGGTCTCCGGCCCGCGGGTGGTGGATGAATACGCCGTGGAAAACATGCGCGAAGTGCTGAAAGACATCCAGGACGGCACCTTCGCCCGCGACTGGATTCTGGAAAACCAGGCCGGTGCCCCGCGCTACAACGCCCTGCGCCGTCAGGATCTGGAACACCCCATTGAAGAAGTGGGCCGCAAGTTGCGCGCCCGCATGTCCTGGTTGAACACCGAGGACTGAACCCGAGGAGCAAAGCAAGATGACCCAGGCCGGAAACACCGTAAAGATCTTCGATACCACCCTGCGCGACGGCGAGCAGTCTCCCGGCTGTTCCATGACCCTGCGGCAAAAGCTGAAAGTGGCCCAGGCGCTGGCGGAGCTACGGGTGGATATCATCGAAGCGGGTTTTCCGGCCGCCTCTCCCGGTGATTTCGAGGCGGTGCAACGCATTGCCAGCGAGATCGAGGGGCCGGTCATCTGCGGCCTGGCCCGCTGCGTGGAAGGCGATATTCTCGCCTGCCGCGATGCGCTGGCACCGGCGAAGCGCAAGCGCATTCATGTGTTCATCGCCACCAGCCCCATCCACCGCGAGCACAAGCTGAAGATGAGCAAGGAAGCCATCATCGAACAGGCCGTCAAGGGAGTGAAACTGGCGCGCCAGTACTTCGACGATGTGGAATTCTCCGCCGAGGACGGCATCCGCACCGAGCGCGACTACCTGGCGGAAGTGTTCTCCGCCGCGGTGGAAGCCGGTGCCAGCACCCTGAACGTGCCGGACACCGTGGGCTACTCCGTACCCTCGGAAATGAGCGACCTGTTCCACTACCTCAGGCAGCACATTCGCGGGGTGGAAAAGGTCACCCTGAGCGTGCACTGCCACGACGACCTGGGCATGGCCGTGGCCAATTCGCTCTCCGCCGTGGAAGCCGGCGCGCGCCAGGTGGAATGCACCATCAACGGCATCGGCGAGCGGGCCGGCAACTGCTCGCTGGAAGAAGTGGTCATGGCGCTGAAAACCCGCAAGGACTATTTCGGCCTGGAAACCGGCATCGAAACCCGCAAGCTCTACCCCACCAGCCGGCTGGTTTCCGATGTGACCGGGGCGGAAGTGGCGCGCAACAAGGCCATCGTGGGTGACAACGCCTTCGCCCACGAGGCTGGCATTCACCAGCACGGCATGCTGCAAAACCCCGACACCTACGAAATCATGCGCCCGGAAGACGTGGGCATCAGCCGTTCCTCCCTGGTGCTGGGCAAGCACAGCGGCCGCCACGCCTTCCGCGAACGCGCCGTGGCCCTGGGCTTCGACAAGCTGGACGAGGAAGCCTTCGAACAGGGCTTCCAGGCCTTCAAGAAACTGGCCGACAAGAAAAAGGAAATCTTCGACAGCGACATCGAAGCCATCCTCATGGGCATCGACGAAAGCCAGCCCGGCACCTGGTCGCTGGCCTCGCTGCAAGTGCACTCCGCCTGCGGTACCGCCACCCGCCCCACGGCCACCGTGGTGCTGCAGCACATCGACGGCCACCAGGTCACCGAGGCGGCCACCGGCGACGGCCCCATCGACGCGGTATTCAAGGCCATCGAGCGGGCCACGGGCATCAGCCCCACCCTGTCCGATTTCCGCGTGCGCAGCGTCTCCCTTGGTGAAGACGCACAGGGCCAGGCCGATGTCACCGCCGAATACCAGGGCCGCTTCTGGCGCGGGCGCGGCCTGAACACCGACATCATCGCCGCCACCACCGAGGCCTTTCTGGAGATGATCAACCGCATCATCCGCACGGCGGAAACCCCGCAGGCGCAACCGCAACCCAAAATCGACGCACTCTGAAGGAAGCGATCATGCAAGAGACCGAATTCATCTGGCACAACGGCGAACTCAAACCCTGGCACAGCGTGAAGGTGCATGTGCTCTCCCACGCCATCCACTACGGTTCTTCCGTGTTCGAGGGCATCCGCAGCTACGACACCCCCAAGGGGCCGATGATCTTCCGCCTGCAGGAGCACATCGAACGGCTGTTCTACTCCGCCAAGGTCTACCAGATGCGCATTCCCTACTCGGTGGAAGACATCATGGCCGCCTGCCGCCAGACCGTGCGCGACAACGGGCTGAAATCCGCCTACATCCGCCCGGTGGTGCTGCGTGGTTACGGCAGCATCGGCGTGACCACCCGCCCGGACGACCCCATCGAAACCGCCATCGCCGCCATCGAATGGGGCGCCTATCTGGGTGACGAAGCCCTCAACGACGGCGTAGACGTGTGCGTCTCCAGCTGGAACCGCCTGGCCCCCAACACCATTCCCCCGGCGGTCAAGGCCGGCGGCAACTATCTTTCCAGCCAACTGATCTCGCAGGAAGCCCAGCGGCTGGGCTTTCATGAAGGCATCGGCCTGAGCGTCAACGGCATGCTCAGCGAAGGCGCCGGGGAAAACCTCTTTCTCATCCTTGATGGCGTCATCTACACCCCCACCGCCGGAGCCTCCATCCTCTTCGGTATTACCCGCAACGCGGTGATGACCCTGGCCCGCGATCTGGGCTACGAAGTGGTGGAACGCGACATGCCGCGGGAAATGCTCTACATGGCCGATGAAATCTTCCTCACCGGCACGGCCGCAGAAATCACCCCGGTACGCTCGGTGGACCGCATCCCCGTGGGCAGCGGCACCCGTGGCCCGGTCACCCGCGCCCTGCAGGAAGCCTTCTTCGGCCTGTTCAGCGGCGAAACCGAAGACCGCTACAACTGGTTGACCCCGGTGGAGGACGGCGACCATGCCCAAGTCGCTGTTTGACAAGGTATGGGAAGCCCATGAAGTGCTTCCCCAAAGCCCCGAGCACCCCGGCATCCTCTACATCGACCTGCACCTGATCCATGAAGTGACCTCGCCACAGGCCTTCACCGTGCTGCGCGAGCGGGGCCTGAAGGTGCGCCGGCCCGACCGCACCCTGGCCACCATGGACCACTCCACCCCCACCCTGCCGCCGGATGCCAGCGGCCAGCGCCCCTATGTGAGCGAAGCGGCGCGCAAGCAGGTGGAACAGTTGCAGC
>JALWTZ010000032.1 GCA_026993285.1 Lysobacterales bacterium
TTGCGCTCCCGGGTTTTCTGCGCCTCTACCTGACGAACGCTTTCCCGCTCCATGCGCGCCTGCAGGCCGGCCTTGCGATCCCGCCATACATGCCAGCTCTCGCGCATCCAGTCGATGGCATCTAGCGTCCAACGGCCGGTCAACTCCATGATCTGTACCCAGGAAAGGCCGGTAAACAGGGTGATGCCCGCCAGAAACAGCGCCAACAGGAACAGGGTGGCGCCAAGAAAACCGATGGATTGGGAGAAGGCCGCACCCAGCAGACTGCCGAGTATGCCGCCGCCTCCGGCTGGCAGTTGCAGGTGTTGCGGATCGGAATGCAGGGCAAACAGGGCCGCCCCCGAACCCAGCGAAAGAACAAAGCCGACGGCACGAATGAGCATCTCGCCCAGATCATCCTCTTGTGCCAGCGGTTGTGCACGGAAAACCCGCAGGGCCAGGCCAGCCAGCAGCAGGGGCAACAGCCAGGCCATGTAACCGACCAGATAGAACAGCAGGTCCGACATCCAGCTGCCCAGCCGACCGGTCAGGTTCTGTACCCGGGCTGATTCGCCCAGGGTGGACCAGCCGGGATCACCCGGATGGTAGCTGCCCAGGGCAAACATCAGCCACACGGCCGTCACCAGCAGCAGAATCAGGGCTGATTCACGCAAGCGACGATTCATGGAAGGCAGGTATTCGATGATGCTGGCTGTAAAGCGTTTCCGGTCGCCCAATGCGCCTGCTCCGTTCAATCATGCAAAGCGCAAGTATATCAACAGGAGGAGAATGGATGTGGATAACATACGCAAGCGTATTGATTTATCGGCATTTTTCCGCTTCAGCCGCTTGATTCCCGTCATGGCGGTCAGGATAATGCCGGCTTGCCCAACCAACACACAAGGTGAAACATGGGATTTCTAAGTGGTAAAAAGGCCCTGATTGTCGGGGTTGCCAGCAATCGCTCCATAGCCTGGGGTATCGCCAAGGCCATGCACCGCGAGGGTGCGGAACTGGCCTTCACTTACCAGAATGACAAGCTCAAGAGCCGGGTGGACGCCGTGGCCGAGGAATGCGGCTCCAGCATCACCCTGCCCTGTGATGTCAGCTCCGACGAACAGATCGAAGCCGTTTTCTCCGAGCTGGGCAAACACTGGGATGGACTGGATATCATCATTCATTCCGTCGGTTTTGCGCCTCGGGATCAGCTGCAGGGTGATTATCTTGATGCCGTCACCCGTGAGGGCTACCAGATTGCCCATGACATTTCCGCTTACAGCTTTGCCGCTCTGGCCAAGGCGGGCCGGCCGATGATGCAGGGCCGCCAGGGTGCCTTGCTCACGCTCTCCTACCTGGGCGCGGTGAGGGCGGTTCCCTTCTACAATGTCATGGGACTGGCCAAGGCCAGCCTGGAGGCCAATGTACGTTACATGGCCAGCAGCCTGGGCCCGGAAGGCATCCGGGTCAATGCCATTTCCGCCGGCCCCATCAAGACCCTGGCGGCAGCGGGTATTTCCAATTTCCGCAAGATGCTGGAGCATGTGGAAACCACCGCCCCGCTGCGCAAGACGGTTTCCACGGAAGAAGTGGGCAATGTGGCCGCCTTCCTGTGCTCGGACCTGGCTTCCGGCATTACCGGCGAGGTGACCTATGTAGATGCCGGCTACAATATTCTCGGCATGGCGGAACTGCTGGAAGGCTGATTCCCCTTCCCTTTGCAGGCACAAAAAAACCCCGGCCAATCGCCGGGGTTTTCTTTTGGGCGCTTGCCCGGTTTCGGGACTTGCCGGTTACAGCTGATCTTCGAGAATGGTGATTTCCGCCTGGGATTCTAGCTCTGCCAGCAGGGCTTCCAGTTCCGCGTTGACGATGCTGCGAGACAGTTGCTGTTCGATCTGCTCCCGCTCATTCTTGTCCACATCAGCCAGACTGCCATCCGTGACCTGGTGGATCTGGTAACAAACCACTCTGGTACCGCCCAGCGCA
The DNA here is from genome assembly GCA_026993285.1 of Lysobacterales bacterium. Lineage (GTDB taxonomy): Bacteria > Pseudomonadota > Gammaproteobacteria > Xanthomonadales > S139-57 > S139-57. The sequence goes on from JALWTZ010000032.1 coordinate 1,966, forward strand.
TCACAGTGGGGCCGCTGATCCATGGCGGACTGCTTGAACACATGGGCCACCACGCCCGGATCAGCCTTGGGGTGATCGGTACGACTGACAGCCTGCAGGCTTTTCAGTGTCACACCAGCCGCTTTGATGGCCTCCGCCAGGGGCTGGCCATCATTCAGGGCCTTTTCCACCTGCTTGCGGATTTCCGCCAGTTTTTCCTCGGCCTTCTCCCGCTTGATTTGCAGCACTACCTGCTCACGCACGGCATCCAGCGGCTGGATGCTTTCAGGTTTCACATCCGCCACACGCAGCACCACCA
>JALWTZ010000033.1 GCA_026993285.1 Lysobacterales bacterium
GACTTCCTGCGAGAAGAAGACCTGCTTGCGGAAACCGAGGCCAGTGCCGTCAAGCAGCTCATTGCCTTGCAACTTGCAAGGCTCATGGAAGAGCAGGGGCTCAGCAAGAGCGAAATGGCGCGCCGTATGCACACCAGTCGTTCCGCGCTTGATCGCCTGCTCGATCCCGACAACCCCTCCGTCACCCTGCTCACGCTCGAACGCGCCGCTCGCGCACTCGGGATGCGCCTGCACATCGAACTGGCTGCCCGAGGAACGGAAAGATCACAACGGGAAATGGGACCCGTCTGCTTTTCTTCGTCCCCTTTTCTTTGGGAACTGCGGCAAGGGACTTGGGACGAGCAGCGAGGCAAATAGAAGACTCGGAGAGCCTTAGAAAAAAGAGCCTGTCACCTTATTCCTGCTGTTGAAAAAGGGTCGGGGCAGCGCCCCGACCCTTTTTGGGGAAAGTTTTGCAATTTGCCTCGGTCGCTTATCAATTGCTCGTTACGACCACATCTCCGCGCTCCACGGATTCCAGCTTTCCGGTGCTGTCGATAATGGCCCGCGCAAACCGCATCGTGCAACTGGAACCGCTACCGGTATTGAGAGAGTCTGCCAAAGTTTGCTTACAGGTAGAAGTCGGAGTGAGGTAGTAGACCGTGTACATCGTCGACCGACTGGAACCCGTACCAAGCGAACAGGTAAACAAGGTCTGCTGAGCTGCGGCGCCAGTGGTGCCGGCTCCAGAGATGAACGCTGTCGACAGATCAGAATTCCATGCCCCCTGTCTGCAGCCACCCGTCTCCGTTGTGCCGGAAACGGCAACCGTAAGCAGACAGTCAGAACTCTGGCAGGCACCACTACCAGAAGTATCAAGACTCAGTGTCCGCTGGGGGGAGCCGTCTTCTGGAGTTTCCACAAAAACCAGCGATGTTGCAGAATCAGTAACCCGGGAGAAATTCACCGCCGGATACAGCGTGAACAGCCCCTTCTGGCCATCGCCATTGTCTTTAAATGCCCATTGGGTGACCATGGTCGAATAACCTAGCAGAGTCATGTCTGCATTGTCATTGGAGCCTGGGCCATAGGTAAGGCGTGCGGATTGGATATCGCCACTGCCGGAGGTACCGGTCACCGTAAGCGGCGCACCCTGCATGTAGTCACCCTGAGCACCGTTCTTGATGCTGGAGAACTTGTAGAATCCCGTCAGGCTCCCTGTACCCGAATTATCATTCGAACTGATGAACACCACCGGCTCGGCATTGGCGCCCACATAACCCCGGGCACGGTCCTCAAGCTCGACATAGAAGGCGCTATCGAAGACAAGATTCTTCGGCATAGCCGGATCAATGCCAGCATTGAGGTTGTTCTGTGCAGCCACCTCATTGGCAGCAACAGGCAGGGTACTGACACCTAAGGCCGACTCGAGCGCACTAATAAAAGCAGTGACATTGCTCGCCGTGGTGGGATCCGGAAGGCTCCCGCCTCTGATTTTCGAGATATCCACCTGGATACCATTGTCAAGAAGCCCATCCTTGTCGAGGTTCTGCAGGACCAGAGCTGCCTTGACGGGCCAGTCCGAATCCGTTTTGAACTCGGAAAAATCTTTGGGCGTCACACGCAGCTGTCCATCATCAGCCGGAGTCCAGGTTCCGATGACGGTTCCTCCAACCCTGAACATCACTTCCTTGCCAACACAGTAGGGGAAACGGCCGGCATCGTCAGTAACCCCATTGTAGGTTTTTCCATCGCAGCTGTATTCATACTCGACACCGGCCACCAGGGTATCCACAAAGGTGGCCGTACCGGTTGGAGTGGACTGCTGAACGACATCATTGCTCCCTCCCCCACAGGCAGACAGGACTCCTGCCCCCAGCAGCATCAGAACATGGCGCGCCTTCATTGATAGATCCTCCTCGTCTCTTCCTGGTTGTTGGGCTCTGAAGCCCTTTTCCGCGTGCACAACTCTTGCGCGCCGAAGCCACAGCCCGGCGCGTCTTACATCTTAACGATGCCTTCTTATATTTCTCTTACCCGGCCTTTTGGGGCACCAGTCCCCGCACCAGCCGGCCGATGGTCAGCCCCTGAACGAGGATGGAGAACACCACCACGCAGTAGGTGACGGTGAGCAGGAATTCGCGCTCGATGCCGGCGGGCAGGGCCAGCACCAGGGCGATGGAGATGCCGCCGCGCAGGCCGCCCCAGGTGAGGATGGCGACGCTGCCGGGCTCGAAGCGGCGGCGCAGGCGGAACAGGCCGATGGGCAGGCCGACGCTGACGA
>JALWTZ010000034.1 GCA_026993285.1 Lysobacterales bacterium
CAGCTGGCATCGGTTGCGTCGATGTTGAAATCCAGGCTCAGGGTGCCGCTGTTGGCGGTATCCAGTTCCGCCTGGCCGTTGTTGTAGCGGAAGCGGTACAGGCCGCCATTGCCGGTGCTGAATACGCCATTGACCACATCGCCAATGCCCAGGAACCATTCCGGATCACCATTCTGGTCATAGGAATAGAAGTACAGGTAGTACTGGTCACCCTGTTTCTGCAGTTCGAAGCCGTGACCGTTGCGGGTGGGGTCATAGCCCATGCCGCGGTAGGGGCGGAAACCATCCTCGCAACCGGTGGAACAGACCATGCCGGCCGACCACTGGGTGCCGGTGATTTCCAGATCATCCAGCCAGAAACCACCGCCGATTGTGGCAGAGCCTTCATCAGTGACCATGCGGAAGCGGATCTGGATTTCCTCGTTGGCATAATCGGTGCCCAGTGACACCAGCGCTTGTCGCCAGCTGTCCTGTTTGCCGGACCAGGCCATTCTGCCGGGTGCCGTGTTGTTGATATACAGGCGGCCGTCATAGGGGACGGTGGAGCGCTCGCCAATGTCCACCCATTCAGCCGGATTGCTGCGCGTGCGCAATTCCATCACGGCCCCGTCCCAGTACTGCTCGGCATTGCCTTCGCTGTCATAGCGCAGGGCAAAACGGATGTCGACCGGATCATTGCCGGTAGTCAGCCACGGTGTGCTCAGGGTGGCATCACCGAGCCGGGGCAGATCCTGTACAAACCACGACTGACTGCCGCTGTTGGCCTGGGTAGCAACCCGCTTCCATTCCAGACCGCCGTAGCGGCTTTCCTGGCTCATCAGGGTATCGGCATCCTCGGCATCTTCCGTGAAGGCGGCAGTTTGCAGGTTGTCGTTGGCATGGGTCGTCAGGCTGACATTCTGGCTGAAGCTGCCGCCATCATGGCTGACCTGTACCGTGATCGAGCTGTTTTGCATGCAGGTGCTGTCGGTACCGTTGTGGTTGTGCAGGGTGAAATGCACGGTGGCGCTGGCACCGGCGGCGAGGGTGCCGATGGTCTTGCCGATGGGCAGGATTTCCACCCCGGCCAGTCCCAGTGAGGGATGAACCACCACCTGGCTGAGCGTGTCATGGCCCAGATTGCGAACGGTCAGTGGCAGGATGGCGGTCTCACCGGGCTCCAGGTAGTTGTCCTGGTTGCAGCTGCCGGCGGTTTGCAGCTCGCCGGCTTCCACGGCCAGGGTCTGGCGAGTGGCCTTGAATACGCCACGGCCATGGGTGCCAATGAACAGGGTGTTGTCATCGTTCCAGATCAACTGTACCACGCGGGTGAAGGCGGTGCCGTGGTCATAGCGGCTCCAGCTGATGTCGGTGCCGGAGAGAATGCCGGTCCACAGGCCGAGTTCGGTGCCCAGCCAGAGGCGGTTGGGTTCTACCGGGTCCACCTGGATGCTCCAGGTGGGAATGGCCGGCAGGTTGGACTGGATGCTGACCCAGCTTTGACCGCCATTGGTGGTCATGCGCACCCGGTTGAAGCCGTAGCCACCGACGGTGACATAGAGGGTCTGGCCGGTGGTGTCGTTGGGGTCGACCAGCACCGAGGTGATGGTATCGAGGAAATCCCCGTTGTTGATGCGGGTGACGACCGGAGCACTGTCGATGTTGTCGATACGATAGACACTGCCACCGTAGTCTCCATAGAACACCTGGCTGCCGTCATGGGGATTGAAGCTTATGGCTGACGCGTTGCTGGTACCTTCGATGGCATTCCAAACGGGCGTTGTGCCAAAAGCATTACTCATGTAGTAGATCGCATCATAGGCGGCGGCCAGCAAACGGTTTTCGTCATTGGAATCCATGGCCAGCGGGGTCACGAATGGCGCGTCCGCGCTGTCCGGCAATGTCAATGCCGTTTTCGAGGAGCCGAAGTTTTCGGACTTGAAGATGGCGCCATTCTGCAGTTCGCCGATCAGATGACCGTCATTCTGCCGGCTCCAGACGGTCATCATGCCGTCTCCACCGATCCATTCCACCCATTCGCTCTTGTCACCGAAGAAAATCTGCGAGCCGTTGTCTTGGTTGCCTGCCGCGATATGCACCCCATCCGGGCTGACGGCAATGCCGTAGGGCTGGGCAATGTTGAGCCCATGATCGAGGGAAATCCAGTTTATGCCACCATCGAAACTGCGGTAGATGCCGCCGTCGGTGCCTTGCCAGATGCTGCCATCCGGCCCAATGGTGTAGTTGTGATGGTCCGCATGCGTGGCACGATGAACCTTGCCCACATTGTCGTAGCTGAAGCTGGTTTGGGAAATAGTGTCACCGCCATCGCTGGTCTTGAACATGCTGATGGCACCCATGTAGGCGGTGTCCGGGTCCGCGGGATCCACGGTGAGTGCCAGGTCGTACCAGGCCTGACCCTCAATAAAGTTTTCCGTGGAGGCCGTCTTGTAAAAGCTGCTGGCGCCATCATCACTGCGCCACAGGCCACGGGTTTCCGAGTTGCCGTTGGCGGCGGCCACATACAGGCGGCCATTGCTGGCGAAGGCTACTTCCATGCGGCCCAGATCATTGACCGGCAGGCCATTGCCCTCATCCAGCTTGACCCAGTTCTGTCCCTGGTCATCGCTACGCATCAGGTAGTTCAGGGAATCACCTACGGTAAAGGTGGCATTGACAGTGTCCGCGTTGAGTGCGTCCTTGATCTGGTTGCCGATTTCCAGGGAAACCATCAGTGCCGGGATGGTGATTTCGTTGTTGGGGTCGTCACCACCCATCTGGATATAACCGCCATCCACATTGTTGGCAATTACCACGGCCACGGCACCATTGGCCTGGGCCCGCTTGACCTTGTCGACAAAAGTGCAGGTGCCCCGGTCGATCAGGGCGATCTTGCCGCCGAGATCCTGGGTGAAATCTTCACAGGCGTCCGTAGCCGTGCCGGTACCGTCGTTGATCAGTTTCAGATCGGCAGTGAGCATATCCGGTTGAATTACAGGCCCGAAGGAAGCGCCTCCGGATTCGATTTCGCCACGCAAATCCGCCGGACTGTTGATTTTCAGAATGGGGGGTGCCCCGCTTTCACTGCCGTAGTGCACGGCCACGGCCATCTGGGTATTGGCCGGATTGGCCTTGACATCCACAAAGCCGCGACCACCGCCTTCCGTATTGGCCACCTTGCTGAAACTCTGGCCAAGATCCTCCGAGCGAAACAGGCCATCACGGGTAGCGGCCAGCAGCACATTGCTGCCGGGTATGCGTGCCACCCGGTTGACATACTTGAAGTTACTGGTCTTGGTGGCGGAGAGCTGGGACCAGGTTTCGCCAAAATCTTCCGAGACAAAAATGCCCGCGCCGGATTGCGCGTCAATGTTGAAGAAGCCCTCTCCGGTACCGGCGAACAGACGATCCGGGTTGTCCGGATCGACGATCAGACTGGAAATGGCCAGCGTGGGCAGAAAATCGTCGATGGCCTTCCAGTGCTCGCCACCGTCGGTGGTTTTCCAGAAACCACCGGCTACCGCGCCAATGACAGCGGTATCCGGATGATCGGGGTGAATGGCAATGGCGCGAACACGGCCACCGAAATCACCTGGCCCCATTTCCTCAAAAGCCAGGTTGACCAGCTGGTCATGGCTTTTGCTCAGGGCACGTTGCTGTTCGGCCTTGCGAATGACATGCATGGCGTCCAGCTTCAACTGTTCCGGATTCTGCCCCTTGGGTGCGCGGGTACGCGCGGCCCACCACTGGCGGGCAAGATCCGGTCGGTCGCGCTTGGCTTCCTTCTCGATGAGACGGGCTTGCTTGACAGGCGAGTTGAGCGCCTGTGTTTGTTGTGACCATTGCATCCCACCCAGTATCCCCAGGGCTGCGACCATGGTCAGGCCGGTGATTGTCTTGTTGAACATTTCCACTCTCTTCACTTGAAAGATTTGAACCGAACAGCAAAACGCAATCTATCCCAAAAGGCAAGTATCGAAATGTATCAAAGGTCACGCCTTGCCCTGGAATTTGACCGGATTCGCATGGATATCTGACAGTTGAGCCTCTACAATGTGCCTCTTTGTTTCAGGATCGGACCCATGACACTGAAAAATGACCGTTTTCTCAAGGCGTTGATGCGCCAGCCGGTGGACCGTACCCCGGTCTGGATCATGCGCCAGGCAGGTCGTTACCTGCCGGAATACCGGGCCACAAGGGAGAAGGCTGGCAGCTTCATGCAACTGTGCCAGACCCCGGAACTGGCCTGTGAAGTGACCCTGCAGCCGTTGGAGCGCTTCGAGCTGGATGCGGCCATTCTCTTTTCCGACATTCTCACCATTCCCGATGCCATGGGTCTGGAGCTGTACTTCACCACCGGCGAGGGCCCGGCCTTCCGCAAGCCGGTGCAGAGCCGGGCAGCGGTGGATGCCCTGCCGGAGCTGGACCCGGAAACGGAACTGCGTTATGTGATGGATGCCGTGCGCCTGATCCGCCGCGAGCTGAATGGCCGGGTGCCGCTGATCGGCTTTTCCGGCAGCCCCTGGACGCTGGCCACCTATATGGTGGAAGGGGGCAGCAGCAAGAACTTCGCCCGTATCAAGGGCCTGCTGTTCGACGAGCCGGAAACCGCCCATCGCCTGCTGGACAAGCTGGCCACCGCCGTGGCGGCCTACCTGAATGCCCAGATTGCCGCCGGTGCCCAGGCGGTGATGATTTTCGATACCTGGGGCGGGCTTTTGATGCCAGAGCATTTTCGTGCCTTCTCGCTGGCCTACATGCAACGGGTGGTGGAACAACTGCGGCGTGAGCGGGAAGGCCGGCCCGTGCCGGTGATTCTGTTCAGCAAGGGGGCCGACGGGCATCTTGAAACCATGGCCGACACCGGCTGTGACGCGCTGGGCGTGGACTGGACCATCGAAATCGGTCAGGCCCGGGCACGGGTTGGCCATCGCGTGGCCCTGCAGGGCAACCTGGACCCCAGTGCGCTGTATGCTTCACCGGAAACCATTCGACGGGAAGTGCGGAAAGTACTCGAGTCTTATGGATCGGGCAGCGGGCATGTGTTTAACCTGGGCCATGGCATTCATCCGGAAATCAATCCGGAGCATGTCAAGGTGCTGGTCGATGCGGTCCATGAGCTGAGCGAGCCACTGCACCGCTGAAGCCATGGAAAAACTGGGGCAGGGCCAGATTCGCAAGATGCAGGTGCTGGGGCTGGAGCCCCAGGTCCAGTACGCCTTGCCGCTGGGCGAGACGGTATTGCCGTTGAATGAGCGGATTGGTCAGCCCATCAAACTGGTATTTCAGGGCGAGATCCGCTGCCTGAACTGTGGTCGGGCCACCCGCAAGAGCTATTGCCAGGGGCACTGCTACCCTTGCAGCCAGCGGCTGGCCGCCTGCGACCTGTGCATACTCAAGCCGGAAACCTGCAAATACCACCAGGGCCAGTGCCGGGAGCCGGAATGGGGCCAGGCCCACTGCCTGCAACCCCACGTGATCTATCTGGCCAACACCTCCGGCCTGAAAGTGGGCATCACCCGCCGTTCACAGATTCCGGTTCGCTGGGTGGATCAGGGTGCCGTACAGGCCCTGCCGCTGCTGGAAGTGGACGAACGCATGCATGCCGGCCTGGTGGAGGTGGAACTGGCTCGCGTGATGGCGGACAAGACCAACTGGCGGGCCCTGCTCAAGGGGGAGCCGGAATGCATCGATCTGGCATCCCTGGCAGAGGAACACCTGCAGCAACTGGAATGGCCGGCGATTGCTGTTCGTCGTCTGCCGATGGATGGAGAAGTACGCCTTAACTATCCGGTACTGGAATATCCGCAGAAAATCGTCTCGCACAACCTGGACAAGCAACCCGAGCTGGAAGGCACCCTGCTGGGCATCAAGGGGCAGTATCTGATACTGGATACCGCCGTGATCAATCTGCGCAAATACGGGGGCTATGTGCTGGAGGTGCATGGGTGAGAAGAGCCCTGCTGCTGTTACTGGCCCTCTGGTTACAGGGTTGTTCCACGCCACCTCCAGCCCTGCACCGACAGTTGTATGTTTTCGGTACCCTGGTGGACGTACAGGCCTATGGTGTCGATGAGGCACAGTTCAGTCAGGCCGTGACTGCATTGCAACAGCGCTTTCAGGCCATGCATCGGGACTGGCATGCCTGGAAAGGCGATGGCAGGCTGATTCGCCTCAACCGGGCCTTTGCCCAGGGGCGCTGTGCAGCGCATGACCCGGAACTGGAAGCCATCATTCGCCGTGCCCGGCAATATGAAGTGCAAAGCGGGGGAAATTTCAACCCGGCCATTGGCCGCCTGATCGAATTGTGGGGATTTCATACCGATGATTTTCCCATCGAGGGCCCGCCACCGGAGGATCGGGCGATTCAGGCCTTGCTGGCGCAGCGGCCTTCCCTGACGGATATCCAGATCGATGAACGGGGAATCTGCAGCGAAAACCCTGCGGTTATGCTGGATCTGGGAGGATTTGCCAAGGGACTGGCCGTGGATGAGGCGCTGGCGATTCTGGCCGGGTATGGCATCCGCGATGCCATCGTCAACGCCGGCGGGGATTTGCGCGTGGCCGGGCAGCATGGTACGAGAAACTGGCAGGTGGCGGTGCGGGACCCTGGCCGTGGTGATGCCTTGCTGCGCATAGCCGCCCGGGATGGCGAGGCCATTTTCACCTCAGGCAACTATTTCCGCTATCGGGCCTATGCGGGCGAGCGCTATGCCCATATTCTCGATCCAAAAACCGGTTATCCGGTGCAGGAAATCCAATCGGCTACGGTGATTGCGCCCGATGGCGCGCTGGCCGATGCGGCGGCTACGGCCCTGGTGGTTGCCGGGGTGGAACAGGCCTTGCAAGTGGCCGGGCACATGGGTCTGGAACAGATTCTTCTGGTGGATGCTTCCGGCACGGTCTGGCTGACACCGGCCATGAAAAAGCGTGTGCGGTATATTCGCGCACCCGTTGCGGAACGGATTCTGCGGTAGGATTTATACGCTGAATGATCAACCGGGCATTGCTGCCCGGAACCGGCTCAGGCGCTTTTCAGGAAGGGCAGAGGTGGCAGCCAGTTGCGCTTTTTCAGTACCTGCTGCTGGTGGATGCGATCGTAATCCACGTCCGCGGCCATGGTTGGCAGGGCCTGTGCAATCTGGATATGTTGCTGTTGTGCCTTTTCACCAGCCAGATCCACCACCCTGGGCTGGCTGAGGTGCTGCCCGCGAATATCCCGGATGACCGCAATGACGGGGCGCAGGCGGTTTTTCTCGTCATGGGAGATGACCACGGCCGTCTCGCCGGTATTCAGCTCCACGACCGAACCACTGGGATAGAGACCGATGGCCTGAATGAACTCATCCACTACCTGATCCTGAAAATGGGTGTTGCGCAGGCGATAGAGCTCGTCCAGCGCCTTGGCCGTGGAAGTGACCGGGCGATGATGGCGTGGATTGGTGATGGCATCGTAGGTGTCCACCAGGCCGGCAATCCGCCCGCCCAGGGGAATGTGGTCACCACTCAGGCCCCGGTTATAGCCACTGCCATCATGGCGTTCATGGTGGGTGGCGATGATTTCCATGCTTTCGCCGGGAAAATCACGCACGCCATTCATGATGTGCAGGCCCAGATCCACATGCTGGTGGATGCGTACTTTTTCTTCTTCGGTGTAGGCGCCCTGCTTGTACAACAGCTTGCGTGAAATGCGCGTATTGCCGATGTCGGCGAACAGGCAGCCCAGGGCAATGTTGTACAGGCGGGTTTCGTTGAGGCCAATGTGGCGACCCAGCATCAGTGCCAGTACCGACATGCGTACCGAATGGTGGTAGCTGTAGTCATCGACCTGGCGCAAATGGCTGAGCCAGAGAAAGGTATCCGGATTGTCGATGACCGCCTGCACCATTTTTTCCGCTTGCGGGCGAACCGGAGCAAGATTGGGTTTCTGGCCAACGCGCACCTGATCGAAAGCCAGGGTGATGCTCTGGTTGAGGTCGGTAAATGCCTGATCAGCATGGTGAATACGCTTGCGGAAGTGTTCCCGGCGCTCGTAGCGCTTGTGATCCACCTTGAAACGCGTGCTCTTGATTTGCACGGTCGGGGTGCCAAAGGGATTGTTGCTGACGCCGGTATGGCTGGGCGCAACGCCCCGTTCCATGTCGATGTAGACATGCTGACAGTACTGGTGCAACAGTTCCAGTTCCCGGTCACGGGTGATGATAAAGCCCTGGAAGGGGAACGGCGTTTCCACCCACGGGCGATCCAGCCGGGCTACAAACATGCCCTTGCAAAGCTGGTGTACGGCGATTTTTGTTTGTACGAAGTCTTTCATTGCCTTGCCAGTGAATGGTTTCGTCTATGGGGGACGACTCGCATACTACAGGGGCATGCGTCTGGAAAAAGGGGCATCGGTCACATTTTGCAAGTGAGCGAGGCACTTTAAACAAGTCGTCTTCCCGGTAATGTGCGCTGGGTCACATTCCGGATCTGCATGGCGGCTTGCTGGTTGTGAATGGTTTTTCATAAAGTCAGATTCCCAGCCGGGTTCCCAGATGTTGCCACCATTGTTCCAGGGCTGCCTGCAGTTCGGGTTGCTGCTGAAAGGCGGGGGCCGAAAGGGCTGCCGGGTAGTCCGGCCAGGGTATGGCGGTCAGGTCCGGGTCCTGCAGGCGTCTGCGGCACCAGTCTTGCCATTGGCGGGTTTCCTGGTCGGAGAGCTTCTCCGGGTGAGTACGGGCCACCAGCCGAAAGCGCAAGGTATTCAGGCGAGGGTCTTCAAAAACCGGCTGTTGTGCAGACCATTGTTCCGGAGGCTGCTGGTGGAACTGACGCATGCGGGTTTGATCCTTGTCATGGATGAATCCCTGGTAGAGCGCCAGTTCGGCATCCAGGGCATCATGGGGCTGACGCTGGAATACCCGCTGCCAATCGGGCAGGTCCCTGGCCTGTTGCAGTTTTTCCAGGTTGCGCATGCAGCGATCCCAGTCCAGCCCGATGCGTTGCAGATCCACGCCCTTGAGCACGTTCAAAGGCGCGATAAAGGGGCAGCGATTGGCGTGAATGGCTTTCAGTGCGGGGCGTTCGATCTCTTCCGGCAGATCGGCCGCCGGGCAAAAGAGACGGTCAGCCAGTTCACCGGCTTCCAGCTGCAG
>JALWTZ010000035.1 GCA_026993285.1 Lysobacterales bacterium
CCGGCTGTACGATCTGCGGCCACGACATCATCATTTCCGTCGCCATCCACATCAAATACCACTACATTGGAAACATTGGAGAAACTGCCGTCCACATCGGACTGCTGGAACAGTGCCGTGCTGTAGTGAATGTCGTCATTGCGGAACAGTTCGATGTCACCGGTATTGCTGCGGGTGGCGACCAGGTCGATGTCACCATCATTGTCTACATCCAGTGGCAGGGCGGCTTCGCTGTTACCGCCGGTGCTGCTCAAGACACGTTCACTCCAGCTGGTACCTTGCCCATCGCTGTTTTCGAACCAGGCGACCTTGCCGCCGTTGTTGGAGGCGATAATGTCCAGGTCACCGTCATGGTCCATGTCCCGGGTTTCCAGTTGCCTGTTGCCGATGCCCGTCGCTACCACGCTTTCCGTCCAGGTACCAAACCCGGCATCGAACCAGACAGAGATACCACCGCTCCCTGCGACGGAGGTCAGGATTTCAGGCGTGCCATTGCCATCCATGTCTGCCAGCCGTACGGCATAGACACTGCCGGTACTGCTGCCGAATGACTCGCTGCTGGTACCGCTGTTGTAGTAGATCCGAAACAGATCACCTGGTGTGCCAGCGCCTACAAGGATATCCACGGTACCATCCATGTCCCAGTCACCCAGATCCAGCGCTCGTGCGTCGGTGACCGGTTGGTTGAGTGTCTGGCTCCAGCTGGAGGCATCACCAGCTGTGTTGCTGTATACCAGTATTTTATTACTGCTTGGGGATGCGGCTACTACATCCAGATCCCCGTCGTTGTCCATGTCCGCGGCCCGGGCTTCCGATACGTTGTTCAGATCCGTGGTGCCACTGTCGATGGTGTGTTGGGTCCAGCTGGAACCACCATTCTCAAACCAGTAGACGGCATCCAGGACACTGTCGGCAGCCAGCACATCCAGATCTCCATCACCATCCAGATCTGTCAGTTGCAGTTTTTCCAGGTTGGAGAAGCCATTGTCGTCGATCAGATGCGCCGTCCAGCTACTGCCGGTACCATCATTTTCGTACCAGTACAGCGTATCAACATCCCCCCGGTCGGCAATGACAAAATCCTGATCGCCGTCGCTGTCAATATCACCGGCATCCGCAGTGCTGTAGAAAATATTGCTGCTTCCGGTCAGGTTGTCGATAGTGACTGGGTTGTCAAAGGGCTGTTCCCGAGCTTGCAAACGTGCTATGAATGAAATAGACAAGCAAGCCATGATCACAAGAAGTTTGGTCAGTGGTAGGGTGAATGCTCGAGTCTTCATGGCTGTCTCCAGGCTTGGAATCTGATGCACTTGCGAATACTTTGAAACAAAGCTGGCTGCAAGGCTTGATATTCCGTTGAAAATTGAATGAAATTGTTATGAAATCATTTGTTTTCAATGGGTTGTGTTGATCGAGAGCAGGTTTGGTGCTGAAAGCGTATACGCTGACTCGGGTCGGAAAATGGTAGTGTGAAGACCGTTCTGTCAGCTTGGGATGACAGTTGACCAATGCCGTTGTCAGGAAGCGGGCCAGGTGTGCTTGCATTCCGTGGTCGCTTTCAGTAAGATTCGCTTCCTCGGTTGCGGGGTGGAGCAGTCTGGCAGCTCGTCGGGCTCATAACCCGAAGGTCGCAGGTTCGAATCCTGCCCCCGCTACCAACCGTTTATCAAGCTGGTTGACCGATGTCGGCCAGCGGGGCGTAAAGCCCAATGAATCGGGCCCCGTTGGGGCCTTCGTTGTTTCTGGTGAACAGAGAAAGCAGACATGGCCTGTACGACTTGCTGAGCAATACCAGCACTCACTGCGCACTTCGGTTGCGTGGTGGGGCCGTGGCATGTCCACGGCGCAGTCAAGTCACAAGGGCCGAATGGCCCTTTTTGTTTGCCTGAAAATCAAGGGCGTGGAGTAGGCGTGAGCAACAAGGTTCGATTGCAAGCAATGCTACAGCCGGTGGTGGAAGACCTCGGTTACGAGTTCGTGGGGCTGGAGTTCAACCCCAGCGCCAGCCATGGCCTGTTGCGCGTCTATATCGACAAGCCGGAAACCGGCGTGGTGGTGGATGATTGTGCCCGCGTCAGCCGTGAAATCAGTGCCCTGCTGGATGTGGAAGACCCCATCCCCGGCCAGTACACGCTGGAGGTTTCCTCTCCGGGCATGGATCGGCCGCTGTTTACCCCGGAGCAGTTTGCCCGTTTTCAGGGTGAAATCGTAAAGGTTTCCGTGTTGCCGCCACTGGATGGCCGCAGGAAATTCAAGGGCCGTATTCTGTCGGTGGAAGGCACGGACATTCGCCTGGATGTGGATGGTGAAACCGTGGCCATCCCTCATGAACGCATTCAAAAGGCACGCATTCAACCCGTTTTTGACTAAGTAGCAACCATCCCCGCGGGGGATTGTGGAGAAACAGGAATGAGCAAAGAGATTCTGCTGGTGGCCGAGGCGGTGGCCAATGAGAAAGGTGTAGACAAGGCGATCATCTTTGAAGCCATTGAGGCGGCATTGGCCCAGGCTGCCCGCAAGCGCAGTGAAGAAGATATTGATGTGCGGGTCAGTATCGACCGCAAGACGGGCGAATACGAGGCATTTCGTCGTTGGGAAGTGATTGCCGACGATGAGGAACTGGAGTTTCCGGAACGGCAGATACACCTTTCCGAAGCGCAGAAGGAAGCGCCTGGAGTGGAAGTGGGCAGTTATCTGGAAGAGCCCATGGAACCACCGGAATTTGGCCGAATTGCCGCCCAGTCGGCCAAGCAGGTCATTGTGCAGCGCGTGCGGGATGCCGAGCGGGCCAAGGTGGTGGATGAATACAAGGACCGTGTGGGCGAGATTCTTTCCGGCGTGGTCAAGCGGGTGGACAAGGGCAATGTCTATCTGGATCTTGGCAACAACGCCGAGGCCATCGTGCCGCGTGAATTTGTGATCCCGCGGGAAATCATCCGCGCGGGTGAGCGCCTGCGTGGCTGGCTGAAGGAAGTGCGCACCGAAACCCGCGGCCCGCAACTGGTGATGTCGCGCACGGCACCGGAATTTCTCATCGAACTGTTCAAGATCGAAGTGCCGGAAATTGGCCAGGGCCTGGTGGAAATCATGGGTGCGGCCCGTGACCCTGGCCTGCGGGCCAAGATCGGTGTGCGTTCCCTGGACCGGCGTACCGATCCGGTGGGGGCTTGTGTGGGCATGCGCGGTTCACGGGTACAAGCGGTCACCAACGAGATTTCCGGAGAGCGCATCGACATCATTCTCTGGGATGAAAACCCGGCCCAGTATGTCATCAATGCCATGGCTCCGGCGGAAGTGAAATCCATCGTGGTGGATGAAGAAGAGCAGTCCATGGATATTGCCGTGGAGGAAGACAACCTTTCCAAGGCCATTGGCCGGGGTGGGCAGAATGTGCGCCTGGCTTCCGAGTTGACCGGCTGGCGACTGAATGTCATGTCGGAAGAAGAGATCGAGCGGAAACGGGAAGAGGAAACCGGCAAGCTCGTACAGCAGTTCATGGAAGGGCTGGATATCGACGAAGATCTGGCCACGGTACTGGTGGACGCCGGGTTTACCACCGTGGAAGAGATCGCCTATGTACCGGCTGCGGAACTGGAACAGATTGAAGGCTTTGATGAAGATCTGGTGGAAGCACTGCGTAACCGTGCACGCGATGCCATGCTCATCCAGTTGATTGCCAAGGAAGAGGTGCTGGAAGAGCACAAACCGGCGGAAGACCTGCTGGCACTGGAAGGCATGGATCAGAACCTGGCCTACGCGCTGGCCGCCAAAGGCATCATCAGCCAGGAGGATCTGGCGGAACAATCCATCGATGAGCTGATGGAAATCGAAGGCATGGACGAGACCCGTGCGGGTGAGTTGATCATGGCGGCGCGCGCCCCCTGGTTTGCCGAAAACGACTGAATGACGACACGACCAGGTTCGTGAAAGTCCTCGGCCAGGCACCTTGGGTGCCGCCGGAATGAGTGGAGAACAATCATGGCTGACATGACAATCAAGCAATTGGCAGAAACCATCCACACGCCCGTGGAAAGACTGCTGGAACAAATGCAGGAAGCGGGCCTGAAGGTACGCAGTGCGGATGACACCATCAGTAACGAGGAAAAAATGCAGTTGCTGGTATTCCTGCGTTCCCAGCATGGCAAGCAAGCGGTGGATCCCGTCTCCACACCCAGCCGGGTGACCCTCAAGCGCAAGCAGTACAGCGAATTGCGTGTCTCCGGTGCTGCGGGCAAGCAAAAAACGGTCAATGTGGAATTCCGCAAGAAGAAGACCTATGTCCGTAGAGCCGAGGTGCAGCAGCCGGAAATTTCCGAAGAGGAACGCAGGGCCGCCGAAGAGGCGCTGAAGCAATCCGAATTGCAGCGCCAGCGGGAAGAGCAGGAACGCAAGGCGCGGGAAGAAGCCGCCCGACGCGAGGCCGAGGAAAAGGCCCGCATTGAGGCCGAGAAAGCCGCTCAGGCCGCAGCGGAGCAGGCGGCACAACAGGCGGCCGAAGAACCACCCGCCGAAACAGAACAGCAAAAGGCCGAGGAAGAGCAAGCTGCCCGCGAAGCGGAACAGCAGGAAATCGAGCGGCAAAAGCTGGCCGCCGAAGCCAAGGCGCAAAAGGAAGAAGAAGAGCGCCTGCGCAAGCTGGAAGAAGAGCGCAAGCGTGCCGAACAGGCCAAGGCCAACCGCCAGAAAGCCCGGGGTGGTCGCGGTCAGGCCCGCCAGCCACTGGGCAGAACCCGTGGACGGGGTACGCGTGCTCCGGCCAGGGGCGGTGGTGAACACGGCTTCAAGAAACCGATCGCACCGGTGGTGCGCGAGGTGGAAGTGCCGGAATCCATCACCGTGGCGGATCTGGCCCAGCGCATGGCCGTCAAGGCTGGAGAAGTCATCAAGACCCTGATGAACCTGGGTACCATGGCCACCATCAACCAGAGCCTGGATCAGGACACCGCCCTGCTGGTGGTGGAAGAGATGGGTCACAAGGGCAAGCCGGAAGAAGCCAGGGATGTGGAAGCCAAGCTGCGCCAGGTGGTCGAGGCCGAGGTGGAAAACAGCGAAAACCTGCAGCCACGCGCGCCGGTAGTGACCATCATGGGCCATGTGGACCACGGCAAGACCTCGCTGCTGGACTACATCCGCCGCACCCGGGTGGCGGCCGGCGAGGCTGGCGGCATTACCCAGCACATCGGTGCCTACCATGTGGATACCGATCAGGGCGGCATCACCTTCCTGGACACCCCCGGCCACGCGGCCTTTACCGCCATGCGTGCTCGTGGCGCCCAGGCCACGGACATTGTGGTGCTGGTGGTGGCGGCCGATGACGGCGTCATGCCACAGACCATCGAGGCCATTCAGCATGCCCGTGCGGCCGGTGTGCCCATGATTGTGGCGGTGAACAAGATTGACAAGGAAGAAGCCGATCCCGATCGGGTGAAAACCGAGCTGAGCAAGCACGAAGTCATCCCGGAAGACTGGGGTGGAGAAGACATCTTCGTGCATGTATCCGCCGTCACCGGCGAGGGTGTGGATGAACTGCTGGAAAACATTTCCCTGCAGGCGGAAATCCTTGAGCTCAAGGCTGACCCGACCCTGCCGGCCAAGGGCGTGGTCATTGAGTCCAGTCTGGACAAGGGCCGTGGTCCGGTGGCCACCATTCTGGTACAGAACGGTACCCTGCATCAGGGTGACATGCTGCTGTGCGGTACCGAGTTTGGCCGGGTCCGGGCCATGTTCAACGAACTGGCCGAAAAGGTCAAAGAGGCGGGGCCTTCCATACCCGTACAGGTGCTGGGCCTTTCCGGCGTACCGGCAGCCGGTGATGATGCCATGGTGCTGAAAAATGAGCGCACCGCCCGCGAAGCCGCCGAAGAGCGCAAGGAAAAACTGCGTGCCCAGCGCCTGCAGCAACAGCAGGCTGCGAAGCTCAGCGAGCTGTTCAACAACATGGGCAGTGGCGAGCAGAAGGTAGTCAATCTGGTGGTCAAGGCCGATGTGCAAGGCTCGGTGGAAGCCCTGCGAGATGCGTTCACCAAGCTGAGCAATGACGAAGTCAAGGTCAATGTGGTTTCCAGTGGCGTGGGTGGTATTACCGAAACGGATGCCTCCCTGGCCCAGGCTTCCAACTCCATCATCATTGGCTTCAATGTGCGTGCCGACAGCACTGCCCGCAAGTACATTCAGGAAAACAATCTGGACCTGAACTACTACAGCGTGATCTATGAAGCCATCGACGATGTCAAGAAGGCCATTTCCGGCCTGCTGGGTACCGAAACCCGTGAGGAGATCATTGGCCTGGCCGAGGTGAAGGATGTGTTCCGTTCCTCCAAGTTCGGCACCGTGGCTGGCTGCCTGGTGGTGGATGGCGTGGTCAAGCGCATGAATCCCATCCGGGTGCTGCGCGACAATGTGGTTATCTTCCAGGGTGAGCTGGAATCCCTGCGTCGTCACAAGGATGATGTGCAGGAAGTGCAGTCCGGTACTGAATGCGGTATCGGTGTGAAGGGCTATAACGACATCAAGGTGGGCGACCAGATCGAATGCTACGAGCGCACGGAGGTCCAGCGTACGCTGGATTGAACCCATGCCCAGGGAATTCAATCGTTCCGATCGGGTAGCCTCCGTGTTGCAGCGTGAGCTGGCCCTGCTGCTGCGGGATGCGGTCAAGGACCCGCGGGTCCATGGCGTCAGTATTTCCGAGGTGGAGGTCAGCCGCGATCTCGGCCATGCCCGGGTCTATGTGCTGCTGGCACAGGAGTGTGACAAGGCAGAAGTACTGGCGGCCCTGAATCAGGCCGCCGGCTTTCTGCGCGCCCAGCTCAAGCCCCTGCTCAAATTGCGCACCATCCCGCAACTCAAGTTTCTGGAAGACGATTCCGTCGACCGTGGCAGCCGTATCGACGCCTTGCTGGCTCAATTGAACAAACCCGACTACTGACATGAAGGCCAGCGTGCACGGCATCCTGCTGCTGGACAAGCCGGCGGGCATGACCTCCAATGCCGCCCTGCAACAGGTACGCCGCTTGTTCTCCGGAGCCAAGGCCGGCCATACGGGCAGTCTGGACCCCATGGCCACCGGCTTGCTGCCTATCTGCTTTGGCGAGGCCACTCGGATCAGCGGCTTGCTGCTGGATGCTTACAAGACTTACATGGCAGAGGCCCGCTTCGGCCAGCGGCGTGATACCGGGGATGCCACCGGTGATGTGGTGGCACAAGCCGCCCTGCCGGAAATCGAACCCCACACTGCCGAAGCACTCGCTCAGGCTTTCCTGGGTCATCTCCAGCAGGTGCCCCCCATGTACTCCGCGTTGAAAAAGGATGGCCAGCGCCTGTATGCACTGGCCCGCCAGGGAAAGGAAATAGCACGCAAACCCCGGGATATCGAGATTGCCGAACTGCGGTTCAGGCGGCTGGACAACCAGGGCATGGCCTTTGCCGTGCGCTGTTCCAAGGGGACCTATGTTCGCGTGTTGATCGAGGACATGGCCCGTTGGCTGGGCACGGAAGGCCACATGACCGCCCTGCGGCGCACGGGCGTGGGGCCTTTTGTGCTGGAACAGGCATGGCAGCTGGAGCAGTTGTCAGCCATGGAGCCGGCAGCGCGCATGGCCTGCCTGCAACCGACGGAAACCGCCTTGCAGCATCACCCGGTATTGACGCTGGATGCCGAACAGGCCCGCCGCCTGTTGCAGGGGCAGCGCTTTGGCGTGCAAGGGCAGAAGGGCCGGACCTTGCGGGCCCATGATCCCCAGGGGCGCTTTCTTGGACTGGTGCGCATCAATGAACAGGGCCTGTTGCAGGTAGAACGCATTTTCCCCCACTCGGCCGGTTTGCTTTGACAGGTTCCCGCAGGCAAAAACAAACCCCGCTGGAGCGGGGTTTGTCGGGTCTTTCTTGCAAGATCTGAACAGGATCAGAACTTGTAGGTAGCACCCACGGTCAGCAGATCCTTATCGGAAGCCACCTTGTTGTCACGAGAACCGTAGCCTGCATACATGTTGATCTGCTTGTTGACCTTGTGGTCGAAGAGCAGAGCCCAGGAAGTGTTCTCTTCGGAAACGCCATCGGCCTGGCCGATCTGGAATTTAATGGTGTTCTTCTTGTCCATCTTGTAGGCAGCGGAAGCCTGGATGTAGTCATAACCAGTCACATCCTGAGCAGCTTCATATTGCGCACCCACCTTCAGGGCACCCATCTTGAAGGAACCACCCACTTTCCACGCATCCTTCTCGATGCCGCCATCGTGGAAGGTATCCAGCCAGAACATCATTTCCTTGGTCTTGTAGCGGATACCCACGCCGTAGGAATCATCCTCGCCATCGGAGAAAGATACGTTACCCACGGCCTGCAGGCCACCCATCATCTTGGCGGACTGATACTGAATGGTGTTGGTCATGCGACCACGGTCTTCCGCAGCACCCTTGTGCAGGTTGGACAGGATGTTCAGGAAACCACGACCTTCCAGGTTGGTGCGCCACATGATGTCGGTGGCATGGGTCTGCTTGTAGTTCATGGTCATGGTACCGGCCAGCACCTTGCCGAAGCCACCCTTGATGCCGATCCACTGGTCCCGGTCGGTGATGGACTTGTTGCGTTCGGTCGGATCGATCTGCCATTCTACCTTGAAGATCGCCTTGGTTCCGGAATCACCCAGCTTCTGGCTGCCCTTGATGCCGATGGCGGAAGTGTTGGAGCGCAGGTCAGCCTGCGAATTGTTGTTCAGGTCCAGAGAAACATTGAGATGGCCATAGAGCTGGTAGTTGAAACCGTCACCAGCATAAGCGGCAGGTGCGGCTACCAGAGCGCCGGCCAGAGCCAGAGTCAGGATATTCTTGCGCATGTATTGATTCCTCCAAGCGTCTGTAAGCTAGACTGTTTTATCAATTTAGAAGGAAGTGTGAACCATTCAACACCCCCCTCATCTTGGCCAGCCTGCACAGGCTGTACCATCGCTGAAAAGCGATGGGCGTAATGTAATGTTAATGGCCGGTTAACGCAAGGGTTGCCGTGGCTTTTTTCGCAAAATGTCGTGAAAAAACCACGGATTTATCCATTAAGAGATAAGCGCTTTGAGTGTGATTTGGAGCCTGAGTGAAAACATTAGAAAAACCTGTT
>JALWTZ010000036.1 GCA_026993285.1 Lysobacterales bacterium
CACGCCGAGCGGGTGAAAGACATGGTGGAATACTGCCTGCACTGGCAACAGGGCCCATGAACGAACACCTGCGCCAACACCTGCTGGAGCAGCACCCCCCGTGGCTGCAGGCGCTGATGTTCCTGCCGGAGGCGCGGCGGGAGGCCACCGGCTGGCTCTGGCTGCTGCTGGCCGAGATGCAGCAGACCGCCCTGCTGCCCAGCCAGACCGGCAACGCCCGCATGAAGCTGGCCTGGTGGCAGGAGCAGATCCAGCCATCCAGCACCAGCAACCATCCCGCCGTGCAGGCCCTGCAACACCTGCGGCCTGACTTGTTGCAAGACCCGCACTGGCCCGGCTGGTTCCAGGCCTGTGAACAACTGCTCACCCAGCCGGTGGATCAGGCCCTGTTTCCCCTGCAGCAGCACTGGCTGGGGCTGGAGCAGCGGCTGGAAGAAAGCCCGGGCGAAACCGATGCCACCGCCCGGATGCTGGCGGGGGAAATGGCACTGGCCCAGCACCGCAACCGCATTCGCTTCGGCCTGCCCGGCCATGCCGCCCTGGCCGATATTCCGGCGGATTTCTGGCAAGCACTGCCCGAAAAGGACCCGCGATTCGCCCAGGCCGATACCCGTATCCGCCAGCTGGCGGGCGAGGCACTGGCAGTCAAGGGTATCCATTGCGCACCGGCACTGGCCAGCCGACTGCGCGCCTGGCTGGCCCACTACCGTCTTGGGCAATGGCAAAAACGGGGGCTGGGCGCGTACAATGGCCTGAACCTTTCACCCTGGCGCAGCCTGCTGGGCTTCTGGCACAGCGCGCGCCGGCACAGGAGCAGACAATGAACACAAACCAGACTGCACTGGTCACGGGTGCTGCCGGTGGCCTGGGCAAGGGCATGGCCCGGGAGCTGGGCCGCCGTGGCTATACCGTCATCCTGCTGGATCGGCAGGTCGAGGCCCTGGAGAGCCTGTACGATGAACTGCTGGAACAAGGGGCACCGGAACCGGCCATCTACCCGTTGAATCTGGAAGGTGCCAATCCCAAGGACTACCTGCAACTGGCTGACACGCTGGATGAGAATTTTACCGGGCTTGACCTGCTCTTCCACGCGGCTGCCGCCTTTCCCGGCCTCAAGCCCATGGAGCAGATCAAACCCGATGACTGGATGAGCCTGATGCAGATCAATCTCAACGGCCCGGTCTGGCTGACCCAGGCCCTGCTGGCCCTGCTGTCCGACCGCAAGGGCAGCATTGTCTTCACCCTGGAAGACCTGCCGCGGGTGCAAAAGGCCTACTGGGGTACCTACGGCGTCGCCAAGCACGGCCTGGCCGCCTTTCAGCACATGCTGGCCGAAGAGCTGGAAAATGCCGGTGTGCGGGTCTACGGCCTGGACCCCGGCCCCATGCGCACCCCCATCCGTGCGGAAGTCTGGGTAGGAGAAGATCCGAAAAACCTGCCCGACCCCGAGGAAGTGGCCCGGGAAGCAGCCCGCCAGATACTGGACCAGCCACCCGCCACCGGCAGCTGCATCAACCTGCGACCATCGGCCGGGTAAATCCGCTGGATTCTACGAGAAAACTCAATCGCCTTCGGCCAGCTGCTCCAGAGCGCGCACATCACAGGCCATGCACTGGCCGGTCTGTTCCTGCAGCAGGCCATTTCGCTTGAATTCGGCAATGATACGGCTGGCTGTTTCCGTGGTGATGCCCAGCATGGCGCCCATGTCCTCGCGGGAAAACAGCTGGCTGATCTGGCCATGTTCCAGTGAACAGAGCTTGAGAATCAGCCGCGCCACCCGTTGCCGGGCCGTGCCGGTGGAAAAGGCGGTCAGCCAGCTGTCCGCCTCACTCAGGGCACGGTACCAGCGGCACATCAGCTCCTCATGCAAGCCGGGGCTTTCCTGGTACAGCTGGCGAATCAGATGCACCGGCAACTGGCAGACTTCCGCCTTCTGCAACACTACGGCTTCGTGGGCATAGGGCTGCCCCAGAACCGCTTCCAGCCCGATCAGGTCGGTAGGCAGGCCCAGGCGCACAATCCGGTAGCTGCCATCCGGCAGGTATTGAACCAGCTTGATCAGGCCGGAACGCACGGTATACAGATTGCGTGCCTCGCTGCCGGCGGAATAGAGTACCGTGCCCGGTTCCAGATCGAACTGGTGGATCGGATCGTGAATCTTCTTGAACTCATCCTCTTCCAGGCCACCAAACAACACGGAAGTACGAATGCTGCACTGGCCACAGGCCGCCTCACCCTGCCAGGCTTCCTTCAGTGACA
>JALWTZ010000037.1:0-235 GCA_026993285.1 Lysobacterales bacterium
TGCTGCCCCTGGCCTTCTGGCTGGGGCAGGATGTGCTGCAAATCGCCTTGCTTATCAGCAGCCTGCTGCTGGTGTTGCTGGTGGAACTGATCAATTCCGCCATCGAAGCCGTGGTTGACCGCTTTGGTGATGAAATGCATGAACTGTCCGGCCGGGCCAAGGACATGGGCTCGGCTGCCGTGTCATTGGCCATTACCATCGCTGTCGTCCTGTGGTCGGCGATGTTGTATATGCG
>JALWTZ010000037.1:245-2259 GCA_026993285.1 Lysobacterales bacterium
GTATATGCGTCTGGCAGCTGGCTAGGCTTGTGGTGGCATCAGGGAGTCTCGTCAACAATTCTTTTGCTCATTGCTCCGGGCCTTTACGCCAGTAGCTTCTGAAATCATCAGCACCGGCCCGCAAGGCCCTTTTCAAAAAAAGGCCATAAAAAACCTCGGCTTTCCGGCTCTGGATCACCTGCACACCCTCAAACGCAGTATGAAGGAAGACAACCCGGCGTGTTTCCTCGGGTAATTGGCACGGGTTTTGGGTGAGCGTTTTTTCGTCAGACAAGGGTTCAGCTCTGACCGTGCGTCCGGTGGACGCACGCAGCGGGGATGAACGGCCGGCAGGGACGCCGGACCGAGCGTCGCTCCAAGGATGGAACCCCCAACCATTCTTACAAACGCCCGAACGAGGCAGCCCATGCAACGCAGAGATACGGCAAACAGGTCGATAATTTTCATGGGTTCATTGGCACGGGTTTTGGGTGAGCGTTTTTTCGTCAGGCAAGGGTTCAGCTCTGACCGTGCGTCCGGTGGACGCACGCAGCGGAGCTGAACGGCAGGCAGGGAGGCCGGACCGGGCGTAGCGCCAGGGATGGAATGCCCCCGTTGTTTGGCAATAGGTGACCGACGAACGAACCGGCTTCAACACAGCATGACGGAAAATAAGCCAGCGGGTTTCCTCGGGCGATTGGCACGGGTTTTGGGTGAGCAGTTTTTCGTAGATCAAGACGCACGGGCTGAATCGCGAGGGAGCGTACATGCCCGTACGTGACCGAGTGAGGCAGCCCATGCAACGCAGAGATACGGCAAACAGGTCGATAATTTTATGGGTTCATTGGCACGGGTTTTGGGCGAGCGGTTTTTCGTAGATCAAGGCGCACGGGCTGAATCGCGAGGGAGCGTACATGCCCGTACGTGACCGAGTGAGGCAGTCCGTGCAACGCAGAGATACGGAAAACAAGCCGCCCAAAACCAGAATTACCAGCTGATATAGCTAAACCCCTGCTCCTGCAACCGCATCAACACATCTGCCCCGATTTCCTCGATCTCGCTGTAGTACAAGAGATCGGATTCCTTCCAGTTCAGGGCCTTCATGGTGTTGCCGCAGGCGATGACTTTCACGCCATAGTCCATCAGGGATTTCACCCGGGTCTGGTGCTGCGGGTCGATGGGTCGGCTGGGTTTCTTGCCCAGAAGCTGCAGGCCGGGGCCGAAACAGACAATGACCAGCTCCGCGTCGTCACCGTATTTGCGCAGCAGCTCACCGCAGGAAAACAGTACATGTTCAATATAGTCGTGTTCCGCCTTGTTCAGCTGATAGACCACCCGGTGGGCACTACGGTCATCGAAGTGCGTTTCCGTGTGGTGGGCGCGGGCTTCCCGGCTGGCCAGCAGGCCGGTACCGGCGCCCAGCAGGCCCAGCAGGGTGTTCTGGAACAGGTGGCGGCGAAACTTGTCGATAGGGTTCATGATGGATGCACCTCGGTGGATTGTAGTACGGGCCGGCCCAGCTGCGCGAGCAGGCGGCAGAGGGCAATCAGCGGCAGCCCGATCAGCGCGGTGGGGTCCCGGTTCTCAATGGCATCAAACAGCGCAATCCCCAAACCTTCGGACTTGAAACTGCCGGCACAGTTCCAGGGTTGCTCCTGGTGCAGATAATATTCCGCTTCCTGGCGACTGAAGTCGCGAAAATGTACCCGTGTGCTGTCCAGATAGCTGGCCGAATCGCCGCTTTGGACATCCAGCACATGCAGGGCGGTGAGAAATTCCACCGTTTGCCCGCGCATGGACAGCAGTTGCCGCAGGGCGCGGTCATACTGGCCGGGCTTGCCCAGTGGCTGGCCGTTCAGGCAGGCCAGCTGGTCCGAGCCGATTACCAGCGCCGGGCCGGCAAGGCTGGCTGCCACCGCGCGCGCCTTGTCCCGAGCCAGGCGGGTGGTGAGCGCCGCCACGCCTTCTCCAGGTTGCGGGCTTTCGTCCACTTCGGGCGCCATGCAGCGATAGGGCAGGCCCAGCCGGTCGAGCA
>JALWTZ010000038.1 GCA_026993285.1 Lysobacterales bacterium
TGCTGGCCAGTTCGGGATAGGCCTCGCCCATCTGCTCCACCAGCGCCGGCAACATCCGGTAGAAAAACGGCTGCGCCTGCCCCAGCAGATAACCGTGCCGGGCCGCCCGCCGGATGATGCGGCGCAGTACATAGCCCCGCCCTTCGTTGGAGGGCAACACGCCATCGACAATGAGAAAGGCACAGGCACGAATGTGGTCGGCGATCACTTTCAGGGAGGGGTGCTGAAGATCACCGCAGCCGGTCAACTTCGCCGCGCGGGCAATCAGCGCCTGAAAGAGATCGATGTCGTAATTGCTGTGCACGCCCTGGATGACCGCCGCCAGGCGTTCCAGCCCCATGCCGGTATCCACGCAGGGGCGCGGCAGGGGCTTGAGATGGCCCTCGGCGTCCCGGTCGTACTGCATGAACACCAGGTTCCAGATTTCCACATAGCGGTCACCGTCTTCTTCCGGCGTGCCCGGCGGACCACCGGCCACTTCCGGCCCGTGGTCATAGAAGATTTCACTGCAGGGGCCGCAGGGGCCGGTATCGCCCATGGCCCAGAAGTTGTCGGATTCGTAACGCTTGCCGGGCTTGTCGCCAATGCGGGTGAAGCGGGCCGGGTCCACGCCGATTTCCTTCAGCCAGATGTCCGCGGCCTCGTCATCTTCCTCGTAGACCGTCACCCAGAGCTTTTCCGGGGGCAGGCCCAGTTCTTCGGTCAGCAGTTGCCAGGCAAACTGGATGGCTTCCCGCTTGAAGTAATCCCCAAAGCTGAAATTGCCCAGCATTTCGAAAAAGGTATGGTGGCGGGCGGTATAGCCCACCTGGTCCAGATCATTGTGCTTGCCGCCGGCACGCACACAGCGCTGGGCGGTCACCGCGCGGCTGTAGTCACGCTTTTCTGCGCCGAGGAATACATCCTTGAACTGCACCATGCCGGCATTGGTGAACAACAGCGTGGGGTCGTTGGCGGGCACCAGCGAACTGGAAGGTACCACGGTGTGGCCCCGCGCCTTGAAGAAATCCAGAAAGGTCTGCCGTAGTTGCCGGGTACTGGGTTTATTGTTCATCAGCTTGTTGCATTACCTGTTGTATCAATGAGTAGTCATAGCCGCGCCGGGCCAGAAATTGCATGCGACGCTGGCGTTCCCGGTCATCCCGCGGCGGGCCCGGGTAGCGGCGACGGTACAGCGCCATTGCCTGGGCCAGCCAGTCCGGTTCTTCCCGGGCCAGTGCCTGCTCCACCAGCGCCCGGTCCAAGCCCAGATGAGCCAGTTCCTGGCGAATGCGGCGAAGCCCCCAGCCCGCCGCCAGGCGGTGGCGCACCCGGCTTTCGGCAAAGCGTTCGTCCGACTGCCAGCCCCTTTGCTGCAGATCTTCCACCACCCGCTGAACCACATCGGCGGCAAAGCCTTTCTGCTCCAGCTTGTGTATCAATTCGCGGGCCGCGTGTTCCCGCCGGGCCAGCAGGGCGCAGGCCCGGTCATGACAGGCTTGAAAGGTTTCCTGGCTCAGCCCTCGGCCTCCGCCGTTTCCGTGGCAGCCGCGCCCTTGCCGGGCAGCAGGATTTCGCGCAGCTTGCGGTCGATTTCCGCAGCCATTTCCGGGTGTTCCTTCAGGTACTGGCGAGCGTTTTCCCGGCCCTGGCCGATACGGGTGTCACCCACGCTGTACCAGGCACCGGCCTTGTCCACCAGTTTGTGCTGCACGCCCAGATCCAGCAGCTCCCCCTCGTAGGAGATGCCCTCACCGTAGAGAATCTCGAACTCGGTCTGCTTGAAGGGCGGCGCCATCTTGTTCTTCACCACCTTGACCCGGGTTTCGGAGCCGATGACTTCGTCACCCTTCTTGATGGTGCCGATACGGCGGATGTCCAGACGCACGGAGGAATAGAATTTCAGCGCATTGCCGCCGGTGGTGGTCTCCGGGCTGCCGAACATGACGCCGATCTTCATGCGAATCTGGTTGATGAAGATCACCAGGGCGTTGGAACGCTTGATATTGGCCGTCAGCTTGCGCAGGGCCTGGGACATCAGCCGGGCCTGCAGGCCCACATGGGAATCACCCATCTCGCCCTCGATTTCCGCCTTGGGCGTGAGCGCGGCCACCGAATCCACCACCACCAGATCCACCGCGCCGGAGCGTACCAGCATGTCGGCGATCTCCAGTGCCTGCTCGCCGGTATCCGGCTGGGAAACCAGCAAATCATCCACATTCACGCCCAGCGCGCGGGCATAGATGGGGTCCAGGGCATGCTCGGCATCCACGAA
>JALWTZ010000039.1 GCA_026993285.1 Lysobacterales bacterium
AAAAAAGATTATCCACGATTGTTTCAACAGGTTCGGGATTTCAGTGGTGATGCCGATGAATTGACCGTTCTGAATGCTTGTCTGGAAGACGAGGGGATCTGGGCACAACCCGAGATGCAGACAGCCCTGGCGCAGCAATCCGATGAAGGTGCATTGGGCCGGCAAAAACAGTTGATTGAGCGCATTCTGGTATTTTGCCGCGAACCCGGGCGGAAAGATATGATCCTGCGATTGAACGAGATCTACCAGCATACGCTGGATACCACTCTGGATACCACGCTGGAGAATGTGCGCAATCCGGAACTGGCGGAGCAGGATGAAGATCTGTGGCGGGATACCTACCGCGCGCTGGTGGAAGGTGCACTGGGTCCGGTGCCGACCTATGTATCCAGCTTGCTGCGTATGCGCTTGCGCAAGGACAAGGAGTTACTGCTGACCTTTCTGCGCGAAATGCACTATGGCCCGCTCATCGGTCTTGACGGGTCTGCTTATATCGACCAAATGTTTGTGGATGATGCGATACAGCTGATTCGTTGCAATGCCTATCCACAGGAATGCGCCATGCATTCAGCACTGATGAACAGCAAATGCCTCTATGACGATGTAGCCTGCAATCTGGACTTTGTGACCTATCTTCACTTCAACTATGGCACGACACGGTTTGTTTCCACCTACGGAATCGCTAACTTCACCCTTACACAGGCTGGTTATCCGGCACTGGAAGTGCCTTCACCCTGAGGGCAGGTCTGTACTACGCTGAGCTGTTACGGGAGGGCAACGCTGCTGAAAGGCTGATAACCCGGTTTATTCCCCCGCGGAAGACCGGGTCTGGCTTTCCAGTTCCTGTGCCAGCTGCCCCATTTTTTTCAGGTGGTTGACCAGTTCGGCATAGCTCATGGCCGCGTCGGTAATCTTCTCGTCCACTTCTTCCACTTGCTGATGGGCTACATCGGTGCTTTGCACCGCTGATTGCACCTGACTGACCAGGTCGTTGATGATTTCTCCGATTTCCGTGGCGGATTCCCGCGCCTTGCCGGCCAGGCCCCGCACCTCATCGGCCACCACGGCAAAACCACGGCCATGCTCACCGGCGCGGGCCGCTTCGATGGCGGCATTCAAGGCCAGCAGATTGGTTTGCTCGGTAATGGCGGTGATGGTGGCCAGAATGGAATTGACCCGCTGGCTCATTTCACCCAGCTGACGGATTTCTTCCGCCACATCCACCACCTGATCGGTCAGCGAGGCAATGCTGCCAATGGAATCGGTGATGGTGAGATTGCCTTCGTGTGACTGCTCATCGGCGGTTTTGGCCACGCTGAGCTGCGCTTCGGCCAGTGCTGTGGCCTGTTGCAGGGTATGGCGGCATTGTTGCAGCTGCGCCTCCAGGGATTCCACCGCACTCAGGCGTTCTTCAACAGCGGCCTGCTTTTGCTGGAATTCCGCTTCCAGCTCTGCCCGTATTCGCGCCTGGATGGCTTCGGGGGTTTCGCTGGCTTCCTGCTCTCCGCGTTCTGTTTGCAGGAGCCCTTCCAGCCCTTCCAGGCCGGCTGGCGGTTTGCCAGGCTGGCCCAGAGCCGCGCGCCGTAGCCAGCGTTGCAGGCTGTCGTTCTGTTGGTTCAGCAGCCACCATTGCCAGAGGGCCAGTCCGGCCATGGCCAGGCCGCTGACAGCGAGATACCACCAGGCACCACCCTGATCCAGCGCACGCAATGAACCGGCCAGGGTAACAAACAGACTCAGCGCCAACAGCGCCAGCAAGGGGGGGAAACGGTACAGTATGGACATGCTGTGATCCTCGGTACATCCTCTGTATAGGCCTATCGGCCATTCAAGCCAGTACTTTAACGCCTTTTGGCCAGCAGATGGTAATCACGAGGGTTTGACCGGACCGTGAGCCTGGTAAACCCACGAAACAGGGTGAATGGTCGGCAGGATTGCTGGTAAAGAGCTGAGGCTGGCCAGAACAGGAAGCCGCAGCGACCTGTTTGGCTGAGTAACCGTGGTGGTGGTTCAAGCCGATGCTGGGTGGTTGCGATAACACATTTACTGTGTCCAGGATTATTGAGCCACTACACTTGCAACGAGCCTTCATGCCGGAAGCCCCCAACCGCATCTGGTGCGGAGACATCACCTATATCTGGGCCGGGAACCGGTGGCATTACCTGGCTGTGGTCATGGATCTCTATGCTCGCCGAGTCATTGGCTGGTCCTTTGGAGAGAAAGCCAATGCAAGCCTGGTATGCCGTG
>JALWTZ010000040.1 GCA_026993285.1 Lysobacterales bacterium
ACGGCACCGCTGCCCTCCACCGCCATCATGCTGGCCGTACCCGCCGCCATTGCCGGCTGCCCGCTGAAAGTGCTCTGCACCCCGCCGGGCCCGGACGGCCAGGCCGACCGGCATGTGCTGGCCGCCGCCGCGCTCTGCGGCATCGACCGGGTCTTTGTCACCGGCGGCGCCCAGGCGGTGGCCGCCATGGCCTATGGCACCGAAAGCATCCCCAAGGTGGACAAGATCTACGGCCCCGGCAACAGCTGGGTCACCGAAGCCAAGCAGCAGGTGGCACTGGATGCCGACGGTGCCGCCGCCGACATGCCCGCCGGCCCGTCGGAAGTGCTGGTGGTGGCCGACGGCAGCGCCCCGGCCCGCTTTGCCGCCATCGACCTGCTCTCCCAGGCCGAGCACGGCAGCGACTCCCAGGCGCTGCTGCTCACCGACGACTCCGCCTTCGCCGATGCCGTGGCTACGGAAGTGGAAGCCCTGCTGCAACAACTGCCCCGGGCGGAAATCACCCGCCAGGCCCTGCGGCACAGCCGCATCCTCATTGCCGACAGCCGCGAGACCATGCAGGCCATCAGCAACGCCTACGCCAGCGAACACCTGATTCTGCAAATCCGCGAACCGCGCGCCTTCCTGCGGGGCATCACCGCCGCCGGCTCCGTGTTCATCGGCCCGTGGACCCCCGAAGCCCTGGGCGACTACTGCAGCGGCACCAACCATGTGCTGCCCACCTACGGCTATGCCCGCAACCATTCCGGCCTTTCCGTGGATGCCTTCCTCACCCGCATCACCGTGCAGGAAGCCAGCGAACAGGGCCTGCGGGCCATCGGCCCGGATGCCGAGGCCCTGGCCGCCGTCGAGGGGCTGGACGCCCACCGCCTGGCCGCCAGCCTGCGCCTGCGGGCGCTGGAGGACGAAGCCTCATGAGCATTCTCCAGCGGGCCCGGCCCAACATCCGCGCCCTGAAAGCCTACAGCTCGGCCCACATGGAAGCCGGCTCCGAGGGCCTGCGCCTGAACGCCAACGAACTGCCCTTCGCCCCCGAAGCCGGCTGTGGCCACCAGCTCAACCGCTACCCGGTACCCCAGCCGCCGGAACTGCTGGCGCGCATGGGGGAAATCCTGGCCTGCGCTCCGGAAAAACTGCTGCTCACCCGCGGCTCGGACGAGGCCATCGACCTCTTGGTCCGCGCCTTCTGCGAAGCCGGGCAGGACAGCATTGCCATCACCCCACCGGTCTTTGGCATGTACCAGGTGGCCGCCGACATCCAGGGCGTGGCGGTGGAGACCTTTCCGCTGGAAGAAGCACGCGGCTTTCTGCCGGACCTGCCCGCCATGGCCGAACAGATCAGCCCGCGCTGCAAGCTGGTGTTTCTCTGCTCGCCGCACAACCCCATCGGCGGGCAGATTCCCGCAACGGACATCCTCGCCTTCTGCCAAAGCCTGGCGGAACGGGCGCTGGTGGTGGTGGACGAGGCCTATGTGGAATTCTCCAGCCAGGGCTCGCTGGTGGAACAACTGCACGCCTGCGAGAACCTGGCGGTGCTGCGCACCCTGTCCAAGGCCTGGGGGCTGGCCGGTGCCCGCCTGGGCGCGCTGGCCGGGCACCCGGAACTCATCCAGCTGCTGCGCAAGGTGCTGCCGCCCTACCCCATTCCCGAACCGGTGCGCGCCGTGGTGATGGAAGTCACCGACCCGGCCCGGCGGAAGGAATTTCAGCAACACCTCCACATCGTGCTGGCCGAAAAGGCCCGTCTGCAGGCCCTGCTGCAGCAAAGCCCGCTGGTGGACAAGGTCTTCCCCTCGCAGGCCAACTTCTTTCTGGTACGCTTTCACGACAGCCGGCGGGTCTTCGAAGCCTGCCGGGCACAGGGCCTGCACCTGCGCGACCAGAGCCGCCAGCCGGGCCTCGAAGGCTGCCTGCGCATCACCGTGGGCAGCCCGGAAGAAAACCGCCGCCTCGAAGCGGTACTGGAGGCCCTGCAATGAGTGACAAATACCTGTTCATCGACCGGGACGGCACCCTGATCGAGGAACCGCCGGAAGATTTCCAGATCGACCGGCTGGACAAGCTGGCCCTGATACCCGGCGTCATCCCCGCCCTGCTGCAACTGCAGCAAGCCGGCTGGAAACTGGTCATGGTCAGCAACCAGGACGGGCTGGGCACGCCGTCCTTCCCCCAGGAAGACTTCGACCCGCCCCACCGGCTGATGATGCAGATTCTGCAATCCCAGGGCATTCACTTTGAAGCCGTGC
>JALWTZ010000041.1 GCA_026993285.1 Lysobacterales bacterium
GATCGGTGCTGCCAGTCAGCTGATCAGCGAGATTGAACACCAGATCACCATTGTCGGCAAAGGCGGAAACCAGTTGCTGGCCGAGGAAGGCCTGCCGGCGTACCCAGAGCCGGTCACTCAGGAGGTCGGTATCGGCCACCAGCACCACCACGGCGTCATTGGCGGTTTTCTGTTCACCTTCCGGCCAGGCCAGGGGCAGCTTGCCGCTGAGGCGCACGGCCAGCGGATAGCGTTCACCGGTGGCGCTGAAGCCCTTGGCGAGAATCTCCGGGTTGGGCAGGAAATTCAGCCGTGCCGCGTCAGTGGGCATGGCCATGTCGGAACTTTGTACCAGCTCGGTCTGTTGCACATCTTCCAGGGCATCCAGGCTGAAAAAGCCGGTGGAAGAAAAAATGACCTGATCCAGTTGCGCGGTGGCGCTGTCCTGCTGGTTCAGCCCGTCACGCTGGACACCGAGAATGCCCAGATGGCGTACCGGACGACCGGTGGGGCCGGATACCTGCACCCCGTAAGCGGCGTCCAGCAAGACTTTCTGCTTGTCGAAATGCACACCCCAGGCCTTGAACAGCGGTGCCAGATCGGAACTGCGATCGGCGCGAATGGCGGCCATGGGGTTGTTGGGGTCCTGCCCGGCACTGTCCTGTTCAGCCGTGGGATCGACAAAGGCCAGCAGGTGGCCACCACCGGCCAGATAGTGATCGATGGCCTTGAGGGTATCCTCCGGCAGGTTTTTGGGGTGAACCAGAATCAGCAGGGACAGATCCGCCGGAATTTCGCTGCTGGTGGCATCCAGCAGTTGCAGGTCGAACAACTGTTCCAGCTGCTGGTAGACCACCCAGGGCGGGTTCATTTGCTGGCTGGCGGGGTCGAAGCCCCCTTGCATCTTCAGTCCGCTGATCAGGCCCACCTTGGGCAGGTCCGGATGTTGCAGTGTGTAGATCAGCTTGCTGAGGTCATATTCCAGCAGGCTTTCCTTGTTGGGATCGAAGAAGGGAATGGCCATCTGGTCATCCAGGCTGTTGCTGCCGGCCAGGCCAAAGTAGATTTCCTCGCCACTGCGTCCCAGCGGTACCGGGCGTACGCCCGCTGCAGCCGCTTCGTCTTCTGCCTCGGAATAGGGTTCCGGGTCCACTTCTGCCAGTTGCAGCTTGCCATTGGCTTCTTCCACATAGGTGTGCAGCAATTCACGGACCCGCTGGGCATAGCTGCGAATGCCGGGCAGGTTGCGGCTGGCCTTGTCGGAGAAATAGAACGTCAGCCGGATGGGTTCGTCGATCTGGGTCAGGATATTGCGTGTACCCCGGGTCAGGGTGTACTGCTGGTTCTCGGTCAGATCCAGCTTCCAGCCGGCGAACAGTTTCTGGTTGATGGCAGCCAGCGCCACGAAAGCCAGGATCAGTACCAGCAGCAGTCCGGCGGTCCAGGTTTGCTTCTTGTTCATCTGCCTGCCTCCTCAGTCTGCTTTCTTCGCTTCGATGATCAGCTGGTTGGCGTAAAGCCCCAGGCCGATGACCAGCAGGAAATAGAGCACATCACGCAGTTCCACCACGCCCCGGCTGATGGACTGGAAATGGGTGAGAAAACTCAGCGAGGCGATGGCGTCGACCAGCCCCTGTGGCAGCCAGCCACGGAAGAAATCCAGCACCATGTCCAGGCCAGTGACCATCATGATGAAGCAGGCCACCACGCTGAGAATGAAGGCGATGACCTGGTTGCGGGTCAGGGCCGAGAGACTGCTGCCGATGGCCAGATAGGCACCGGCCATGAGAAAACTGCCCAGATAGGCGGCGAGTATGACACCGTTGTCCGGGTCTCCCAGGTAGTTGACGGTGATCCAGATGGGGAAGGTCAGGGCCAGGGACAGGCCGGCAAACAGCCAGGCGGCCAGGAATTTGCCGATGATGGCGTCTTTCAGTGAGATGGGCAGGGTCAAAAGCAGTTCCAGGGTGCCGCTCTTGCGTTCCTCGGCCCACAAGCGCATGGAGATGGCAGGGATCAGAAACAGATACAGCCAGGGATGGAACATGAAAAAGGGCTGCAGATCCGCTTGTCCACGCTCGTAGAAGCCACCGAGATAAAAGGTGAAGGCGGCACTGAGCATAAGGAAGATGACGATAAAGACATAGGCAACCGGGGTGGCGAAGTAACTGAGCAGTTCCCGGCGCATGACGGCTTTCATGGCTTGCATCAGTTGCGCTCTCCCATGGTGATGGCGCGGAAGACTTCATCCAGCCGTCCGCG
>JALWTZ010000042.1 GCA_026993285.1 Lysobacterales bacterium
GACGGTCACCTGTACTCGTGCCAGCCTGACCAATGGCAGCGCGGCACCCACGGTCAGCGTGGTGGCTCGGGTTACCGGCGCACAGCTGGGCACCATTACCACCACCGCCAACATCAGCGCGGATACGACCGACCCAGACCCGAACAACAATGTGGCCACGGCCGATGTGGATATCAATGCCGGTACGGATGTTTCCGTGACCATCGGTGCCAGCAGCACCAATGTGATTCAGGGAGACCTGGTCAGCTTGACCCTGCGGCCACGCAACAATGGCCCGCACGATGCGGACAATGTTGAAGTCCAATACACGCTGCCCACAGGCTGGAGTATTAATACATCCGCATCGGGTACAGGCTGGACCTGTGGTTTTGCTGCACCTGTTGTCAGCTGTACACGGCCCGTGTATACAGTGGGTGCGACCGATGACATTGGCCTGGTGGTCCAGGCACCCAGCCCGGTAGCAGCACCCACCAACTTTACTCATCCTGTGGTGATTACCACCACCACACCCGATGGCATTGCCAGCAATAACAATGACAGCGTGAACATTTTGGTGAACCCGGATGGTGCGGATCTGGAACTGACCAAGAGCAAGGGGCCCAACCCGGTGGCCATGGGCAGCCAGATCACCAACACCATTACCGTGGTCAATAACGGTCCGCGTGACGCCGCCAGCGGTACGGTCACGGTGCAGGATGTGATCAACACGGCTGTGGAAACCTATGTGAGCTTCTCCGGCACCAATTGGTCCTGTGTGGACAACAGTCCCAATATCGACTGTACCTACAATGCGGCCCTGAACAATGGTGCCAGTACCACGCTGACCATCATTACCCAGGCAGTGGCCACGGCCAATGCAACCGAGACGGTGAGCAATACCGCCACGGCGGGCTACAGTGGTTCTCCCGGAGACTATGACACCAGCAACAACAGCGATACGGCGACCGTGACCTCCACCCAGGCCATTGCCGACCTGCAGCTAAACAAGGCTGCATCTGCGGAGAATAGTGATGGTGACATCACCCGTCTGGATGCGGACCCACTGACCCCCAATCTGGAAAATACCATCACTTATACCCTGACCTTGTTCAATCATGGCCCTGATGCCGCGGGCGGTATCACGCTGACTGACCCCATTCCCGGGTTTGTTTCCGGGGCCGGGGGCACCACGGTTACGGTGGCTTCCATTGTAGATGGAGCTTCTGCAGATGTTTCCACGAACTGGTCCTGCACGACGGGTAGCACGGTGACTTGTTCCCAGACGGGTGGAGCGACCCTGAGCCTCGGTGCTATGGCCATCTTTACCATTACTGTTACCCGCCCTATCTACGCTGGTTCTCGCACCAACAATGCCTCGGCCTATTCCAGCCTGGTTGGTGATGATAACCGCAGCAACAACACGGACTCGGCCACGGTCTATGTGGAACCAGTGGCGGATGTCATGGTGCAAAGCAAGACGGTGACACCCAACCCTGTACGGGCAGGCGTGGAAGCCACCTATACCATTACCGTGCGCAACAACGGCCCGTCCACCGCGCAGAATGTGCAGATGGTGGATAGCTTCAACCTGCCGGCAGGGGATACCGGCTTCACCTTTATTTCCTATAACAACCCGGCGGGCACCTGCAGTGGCCTGACCGCGGGCACCAGCTATACCAGCGTGGACGCACCGGCGCTGACCTGTAACCTGGGCGCCCTGTCCAATGGCCAGGCGCAGAGTGTGACTGTGAAGATTCGGCCTAACTTCATGACCGGTTCTCCGGCACGTACTTTCCAGAATTCCGTCAATGTCAGCACCACTACCTATGACGACAACGCGGCCAACGATAACTTGGGCCCTATTAGTCTAAATATTGTTGCCGATGAGGTGGACCTGTTGATCAACAACAGCGACACACCGGACCCGGTAGCCTGGGATCCGGCTTCTGGTGGTGACAATGCCAATAATGATGTGGTCTACGATGTGGCCTTTACCAATAACGGGCCTTCCTATGCAACAGGCGTGCAATATGTTTACTACATGCAGCCTAAAATCAATAAAACGGTTCGCTTTGATTGCGATGAGGCCAATCCTAGTGATGCCTGCGGCACTTCAGCAGATACGTGCAGCATTACATCCGGGATTAACCCTGTTACAGGCCCAGATACTTTGGAACTGACCTGTACGGCAACTACTGTTACCGGTGTGGCTGATGAAATGACCGCCAACAGTACAGGCCACCGCTATTTGCATTTCCGTATCATCAGCAAGCCGGATGCCGGTGGAGATACCCACGCCACCAATGCCGTGATTTCCGCCAATGAGATCGAATCGCTGGCAGGTAACAATGCCGAAGCGGAGACTACCTCCGTGCTGGGTCGTGTCGATCTGCAGGTGGGCAAGACGGCCAGCCCGAACAGCGTACAGTTGCACCAGCCCTTCGACTGGGTGATTACCGTCACCAATAACGGCCCGGTGGAAAGTACCACCACAACCCTGACCGATACCCTGCCGGCCAATATGGCCTTGCATGGCAGTATCACCGTGGTCAATCCGGACGATGCCGGTGCCAGCTGCAATCTGGCGGGGCAGGATCTGACCTGTGACCTGGGGCTGTTGAACAATGGTTCCACAGCCACCATCACCATCCCCATGCAGGTCATCAGCTTTACGGCAGCCAGCCAGGACAATTGTGCCTCGGCCACCACCAACGGGCTGGATCTGGTAACGGGCAACAACACCAATGTTTGTGGTACGGTGACTGTCGATAACAGTTATTTCCCGGCTGATTATGGTGATGCCCCGGATGGCAGTGCAGGCACCGGTACCGGGGACTACACCACCACCTTCGACAATGGTGGTGCCCGTCACCTGCAACCGGGTTTGACCACCTGGCTCGGTGCTTGTGTGGATGCGGACGGTGCCGGTACGCAGCAGAATACAGCCGCTGATGCCGACGATGTTGGTGCTGGCAGCGTTCAGGCAGGCACCTGTGCGGCTAATGATGACGAAGATGGCGTGGTGCTGCCACCGGCCTTTATCGACGGCCAGACAGCCGACCTGGACATCACCATCTCCGGCGCGGCTTGCACGCTGGATGGCTGGATCGACTACAACCGGGATGGTGATTTCGATGATGCCAATGAGCAGATTTTCACCAGCCTGAACCTGGCCGTGGGTACCAGTACGCAAACCATTACCGTGCCGGCCGGCATCACTGTCGGCAACAGCTATGCGCGTTTCCGCTGTTCACCGGGCGGTGGTCTGGGGCCGGAAGGCGAGGTGACCGATGGCGAAGTGGAAGACTATCTGGTCTCCCTGCAACCGGATGCCGGCAGTTCCCCCACACCCACCGACTACGGCGATGCTCCGGATACCGGTATTGGAACCGGCACCGGCAATTACCAGACGAGCGGTGCGGATGATGGTGCCAGCCATGTGCTGGGTGTGGCCGGGGCTGGCTGGATGGGCCAGTGCGTGGATTCCGATGTGGATGGGCAGCAGGACATCACTGCCACGGCGGATGACACGACTGCTGCCGGTGGCGTGGCTTCGCCGGTGACCAGTGGCAGCTGTGCCACGGCAGGAGATGACGAGGATGGCGTGACCTTCAACAACCTGCTGCGGGAAAACAATGGCTATGACATCACGGTCAGCAACGGTTCACCCAACAACTGCCTGTTGAACGCCTGGATCGATTTCAACGGCGATGGCGACTTCAATGATGCCAATGAACAGATTGCCAGTGATGGCGCGCTGAATGCGGGTAATACCCTGAATCTGACGGGTACCGTGCCCGCAGGCTTTACCGGCTATACCTATGCCCGTTTCCGCTGCTCCTCCGATGCCGGCCTCAACCCCTTCGGTGCGGCTTCCGACGGGGAAGTGGAAGATTACCGGGTGATCATCGCTCCCGATCCCGCCGTGACCGCCACCGACTTTGGTGATGCGCCGGATGCCACGGCCAGCGAGGCTGCTGAAGACTACAGCACCACGCTGGGCAACAATGGCCCGGAACACCGGATTCAGGCAGCCGGCCCGTGGCTGGGGCAGTGCGTGGACAGTGATGCCGGTACCGCCCAGTCGCTGGATGCCCTGGCTGACGATGGTGCTGCCGCGGCAGGCCCTGCCGTGACCGAGGGTAGCTGTGCCCCGGCCGGTGATGACGAAGACGGTGTGGCCTTCAATGCCCTCCCGCGGGAGAATCAAGCGCTGGATATTGAGGTCAGCAACGGTTCGGCGACCAGTTGTCTGCTCAACGCCTGGATCGATTACAACCGCAATGGTGATTTCACCGATGCCGGTGAACAGATCGCAACGGATGTGAATCTGGCCAATGGCGGTACCGTGACCCTCAACAGTATGGTGCCTGTGGGCAGCGCGGGCATGACCTGGGCACGCTTCCGCTGTGCCAGCAGCAGCACCACGCCCACGGGTCTGGCGCTGGATGGGGAGGTTGAAGACTATCGTATCCAGATTCAACCAGATCCGGCAGTAACCGCTACGGACTTTGGTGACAACCCGGACAGCAGCAACATGCAGGCTTATGCCGATCTGCAAACCCTGCTGGATAATAATGGCCCGGCCCATGTGCTGGTCGCCGGCGGCCCCTATCTGGGTACCTGCGTGGATTCGGATCTCGGCACCGCGCAGGATCTCTACGCCCAGGCGGATGACAGCAATGCGGCAGCCGGTCCCGCCACGGTCATGGGCATCTGTGCCACTGCCGGTGATGATGAAGACGGCGTCAGCTTCAATGCCTTGCTGCGTGAAGGGCAGGCCATGGATGTGACGGTTACGGCTTCACCGGCGGCAGCCTGCCTGCTCAATGCCTGGATCGACTATAACCGGGACGGTGATTTCGAGGATGCCGGAGAGCAGCTGGTGACGGATGCCAATCTGGCTGCGGGTGCCAGCATGAATCTCACCAATGTGATTCCGGCAGGTACCGCGGGCAACACCTGGGCGCGCTTCCGTTGCTCCACCCAGACGGGACTGGGCCCGGAAGGCCCGGCCGCCGATGGGGAAGTGGAAGACTACCGCGTGGAAATCCAGCCCGACCCGGCAAGCACCGCCGCGGACTTCGGTGACGCGCCGGACACCTCCAACGCCGAGGGAACCGGGGATTACAGCACCATTCTGGACAACAATGGTCCCAGCCATTTGTTGAACCCCGGTGGACCGTATCTGGGTGCCTGCGTGGATTCGGATGATGGCAACGCGCAGGCCATGGATGCCCTGGCCGACGACGGTGCCGTGGCCACCGGCCCGACAGTCACCCTGGGTACCTGTGCCGTGGCCAATGAAGACGAGGATGGACTGGAGTTCATGAGCCCGCTCAATCGCGGCTCCAGTGTGCGTGCACGGATTACCACCGGCCCGGATGCCGCCTGTCTGCTGAACCTGTGGATTGATTTCGACCAGGACGGCGTGTTCAACAACATGGATGAGCATGTGATCGCGGATGTATCCCAGGCTGCGGGTTTGACCGTGGATCATCGTATCCAGGTACCGTACGGGGCAACCGAAGGAGATTCCTACGTTCGCCTGCGTTGCAGCAGTGACCCGGGTCTCGGCCCCACCGGTCCGGCCAGTGATGGTGAGGTGGAAGATTATCTGGCGACCATCTCGGCCGTGTTGATCATCCCCACGCTGAGTCCAGCAGGAACGGGCTTGCTGCTGTTGATGCTGCTGTGGATGGTCTGGCGGCGTAGGGAATTACTGCAGAAATAATTAACTGTACAGGCAGTAGCAACGGGGCCGGCATTTGCCGGCCCTTTTGTTTTGTTTGAGTACCTTGCCACGAAGCTTGGATAACATGGCCGTTGCAGCCGGCCAACATGTGAAAAGGGATGCATGGCTTGTCAACCATATTGCAGTTGATGCGTTAGGAAGACTAAAAGCCGTCTGAAGGTCATGCGGTCTGAATATGCAGTTCTTCCGGTAGACTGATGAGGGCCTGTACAAGATGTTCAACCACAATAGGAACCATTATGGGCATAATAAGATTGATCCTGTTTGCTGTATTTTTGGCATCTATGGGGGGCTTGATCCCACACACCGCATGGGCGGGCCCTTCTTCAGGAAGATTTGATCTGAATCATGTCGATTGTGACAACCTTCAATCAGTGGATAAACGCTTTCGGCGCATGGCAGAAAGAAAATGCACTGCAAACAAACCCAATTATGTCATCAGCAACCGGGGACGGATTCAGTCAGAGCCCACACCGCCAGATATTTATAAGGGCGCAGACAAGGAAAAGTTCCGTTCCATGATTTCCGATGCCTGGAAGAAGAAATACCCACAGGATAAGGTTCTGGGAATTCGTTTTCATTCTGACCATTGGGTGAGAAACAGCAATTACAAGGCGGATGCGGTGAGCATCTATAAATCGGATACATCCGTACTTCCCGTATCCGTTGTTGTCCAGCGTGATGCCAGTGTTGCGACCATCTTCCCGGCGTATATCAACAAAAACAATTTGAGTGGCGAAATCAGCGTTGGGGTTAATACGAAAAAGAAAAGCTATGTGGTCAAGGAAATGTTGTTGAAGAACTGGAACCCGTGAATATCGAGTGTTGGCCTGCAGACGTTCAGAATCAATCTGAACGTCCATGTGTCAACCATGTATGTTAATTCGGTTGCTTTGTTCTGCCGCTGCTTCCTGCATGATCCAGTCGCGGAAAGCCTGAATGGCCGGGTGCTTGGCCTTTCTTTCCGGATAGACCAGATAATAGGCAAAATCGGCGGGCAGGCTGAAATCAAAGGGGCGAATCAGCCGGCCCTCCTGCAAGTCTTCATCCACCAGCGGTGTTCGGCCCAGCGCCACGCCATGACCGCGAATGGCAGCGTCCAGCATCAGACTGGTATGGGAGTAGGTGAGCCCACTGCGCGGGTCCGGGTGTTCCACGCCCACGGCCTTGAGCCAGACGAACCAATCCTCCCGGCTGAAATCATCGTGCAGCAGG
Source organism: Lysobacterales bacterium (assembly GCA_026993285.1). Taxonomy (GTDB): domain Bacteria; phylum Pseudomonadota; class Gammaproteobacteria; order Xanthomonadales; family S139-57; genus S139-57. The sequence goes on from JALWTZ010000042.1 coordinate 6,950, forward strand.
GTGTGATAGCGCAGGTTCTCCACTTCATCCAGCGGGTGTTCGCCCTGCAGCAGTTTGGGGCTGCAAACCGGGAAGACATCCTCGCTGAGCAGGGGATGTGCCACCAGCCCGGGCCAGGAGCCCCGGCCTGACCGGATGGCCAGGTCGGCTTCGTTGTTTTCGAAATCCACCAGCCAGTCGAAGGCGGATACATGGATCTGGATTTCCGGGTGCTTCTCATGAAATTTCCACAAGCGCGGCACCAGCCATTTGGAAGCAAAGGAGGGCAGGACGCTGATGGTCAGGGTGGAAGGGTCCACCGTGGGGTGAATGCTGCGGGTGGCATGGGCGAGCAGATCCAGCGCTTCGCGTACTTCCGGCAGGTATTTCTGCCCATCCTCGGTCAGCATCAACTTGCGATGCAGCCGCTTGAACAGGGGGGCGCCCAAGATTTCTTCGAGATGGCGAATCTGCTGCGAAACAGCCGCTTGGGTGACAAACAGTTCTTCTGCCGCCCGGGTAAAACTCAGGTGCCTGGCAGCGGCTTCGAAAGCTTTCAGTGCGCGTAATGGCGGGATGTCGTGATAGGGTGATCTTTCCATTAGAAATTCTTATCTGGAGCCGTCAGAAAATATCATTTGAGTCCAGGGCGCCAGATCACTAACATGGCGCCTCGTTCAGCGGCACTACGCAGTTCTGGATGCCTGAACGGTCATCTTACCCTATTCGGTAACAGACCGGGATGGATAATCAGCAATTGATTCAGCAGTGCGCTCGACGGTTGTATGGTTGTATGAAATCCGCGACTCCCTGCGGATACGGATTGTTGGGAACAGGATGTTCCGGATCATTTTGATCAACAGGCCGGGGCGATGCATGTCATCACCTCCCTCCCCCTTCTCTGTGCCCCGGCCTGTCTTTTTCTTGCCAACTTCCTCACGGATTGTTCTTCTATCTGTTGCTATACTCCTGGACAGGCCCGGAGGGAGAGCAGCATGATGAAACAGTTTGGACATTACCAGATCATTTCCGAGTTGGGGCGTGGTGGCATGGGCGTGGTGCTCAAGGCGCACGAACAATCCCTGAACCGCTATGTCGCCATCAAGGTGCTTTCCCAGCAACTGGCCAACGATGAGCAGGTACGGGAGCGCTTTATTCGTGAAGCACGTGCAGTGGCAGCGCTCAATCATCCCAATGTGGTGCAGGTGTATTTCGCTGGTGAACACGAAGGGCAACCCTTCTTTTCCATGGAATTTGTCCAGGGTCAGTCCCTGAGCGAGTATCTGAAACAGCATGCGCCCCTGGCGCCCAGGGAGGCTGCGGAAATTCTTTTGCAGGCTGCACGCGGCCTGGCTGCCGCCCATGACAAGGGCATCGTGCACCGGGATATCAAGCCTGCGAATTTGATGATGACCGAGGACGGCACCATCAAGCTGACCGATTTTGGCATTGCCATGGCGGAAGATCAGGGGCCGAAACTGACCAGTACAGGTGAGTTTGTGGGTACGCCGGGTTATCTGTCTCCGGAAGTCTGTATTGGGGCAGTGGTGGATGCCCGTACCGATATCTTCTCCCTGGGCATTGTTTATTTCGAGATGCTGGCAGGAACCCCTCCCTTTACCAACCCCAGTCCATTGGGTCTGATGCGGGAAGTTGTGGAAGCACGCATTCCGGATATTGGCAGCATTAACAGCGAAGTGGATGCCACAAGCCGGGAATTGCTCACACGCATGCTGCAAAAGGAACCACAAGATCGTTTTGAATCCTGTCATGAGATCATCCAGATGTTGGAAGAGGGGCTGAAGCAGGAGCGCTTTTCACCCAATCGCCCCTTGCCCAACAAGGATGTCACCCGCATCTGGTCGGATGACACGACCAGCGACACCCGCGTCGCTGCAGCCACCAAACCCTCTGCGGAGGCACCGCCTCCACCTCCGGCGCCCTCCGGGCCACCGGCTGATGTGGCCGTCAATCAGGCACAGTCAGCACCCGCTGCTACGGTACAAAAGCCGGTTGCGGTATCTGCACGAGGCGGGCGCTGGCTGGCTGTGGCCATGGTGCTGGTGTTTGTCGGTGCTTCCGCTGCAACACTGGCCTTTTTCCCCTC
>JALWTZ010000043.1 GCA_026993285.1 Lysobacterales bacterium
CGGCAATGGAGCCGTTGGTGATCCACATCTTGGAGCCATTGAGCACCCAGTCGTCGCCATCCCTTTTCGCATGGGTTTTCATGTTGGCCGGGTCGGAACCGCCGTGGGATTCGGTCAGCCCGAAACAGCCAATCACTTCTCCGCGCGCCATCGCGGGCAGCCAGCGCTGTTTCTGTTCTTCCGAACCAAAGGCGTGGATGGGGTACATGCACAGGCTGGATTGCACCGAAACAAAGCTGCGCAGGCCTGAATCGCCCCGTTCCAGTTCCTGACAGATCAGGCCATAGCTGACACTGTTGAGGCCGGCGCAGTCATAGCCGTCGATGCTGCTGCCCAGCAGGCCCAGTTCGGCAATTTCGGGGATCAGCTCTTGCGGGAAGCGGTGTTCATCGAAACATTCGCCAATGATGGGCAGCACCCGTTCGTCCACGAAACGGGCCACGGTGTCCTGCACCATCTGCTCCTCTTCGGAAAGCTGCGAACGGATGGAGAAAAAATCTTCCGGATCAACCAGTTGCGACATGGTCCTGTTACCTGTGCTGAGGGAGAAACCGGGGATTCTAGCGCTTGCGGAAGGAAAAGACTACCCAAATGGGATAGCTGATGCGATTTTATGCATTTAACATGGCAAAGTATCGGCCAACAGGTTGAACTACAGAATTAGAACAACTGGAGGCATCTTGTTCTACTGCTAGATCAGTCGATACTGACAAATGGGCCGAATGCAGGAATGCAGAGCAGCTTCACGCAGCCTTGAGTGATGGCCCAGCTAAACCGATTGCTTGTTTCGAAATGTGGAATATGCCACTCCCGCGAAACCCAGGAAAAGCACAAACAGCCCAAAAGCGGAAACAGTCGGTACGGGTTCCAAAGGTGCGCGGTAGCCATTTACAATCAGGTCATTCATGGCAAAGAATTCAGTACCTGTATTGCTGCCACCATTCAGGTTCACTGGCACCCAGCGAAAGGTATAGTTCTGTGGTTCAAGGAGCATGTTTACCGGCATGGTGCTTGTTGCGCCATTATTTGCGGAACTCAAGTTCAATAACCCGCCCACATTGACAAAACCACTGCCCGAATCTACCTGAAGCTGCACATCATAGTCAGGAAAAGTAGGAAAGCCGGGATTGTGATTATGTCTGTGAGTAAAGGTCAGGTCTTCGATGAATACGGGCTGGCTCGGTGTAATGGTGATGTACGGATAATTGGAAGCACCCCAAAACCGGGTCAAATGCACGATACCCAGTGTGCCTCCGAAATTTTCCGCAGGACCGCCCCCGGTCTGTGAAGCCGACGCGTTGGTGGTGTAGTATCGGGTAGTGGTTGGCGCAAAAGTAGATATGTTTCCAGTCGTTACTGGATTCTCGAAATCCCAGGTTACCAGTTGTACCGCATGTGCCAGGCTACTAACGGACAAGGCCGCAATAAAGATTACTTTGCCAATGAAATTCATGGATACCCTCTACATCATCCTAGTATAGTTACAGGCTTCGCAAAGCCTAGTTAAGCAAGATAACAATTGCAAGCATTTTTGTTCCTGCCACCCTCATTGCTCAGACTAACGTTTCACCTCGGCCAATGCCGAAGTAGCGGAAACCGGCAGCTTGCATCTGCTTCGGATCGTAGATGTTCCGGCCATCAAACAGCACAGGTTGTTTCAGCCGTTTTTTCAGGTTGTCCAGATCCGGGTTCCAGAAACGCTTCCATTCCGTGACCAGCAACAGGGCATCCGCACCTTCCAGGGCCTGGTCGGCATTGTCACAAAGTTGCAGATCATCTCGGTCACCATAAATACGCCGGCATTCCTGCATGGCCTCCGGGTCATAGGCCTGGACCCGTGCACCGGCCTTCCACAGGGCTTCCATGATGACCCGGCTGGGGGCTTCCCGCATGTCATCGGTATTGGGCTTGAATGCCAGCCCCCAGAGCGCGAAGGTCTTTCCGGAAAGGTCCTGACCAAAACAGGCGTGAACCTTGTCCACAAGACGCATTTTCTGCCGCTGGTTGACTGCCTCTACAGCACGCATCATCAAGGGTTCGTAACCGATTTGTTCAGCCATGCGTTTCAGGGCCTGTACATCCTTGGGGAAGCAGGAACCGCCGTAACCCGTGCCCGGATAGATGAAATGAAAGCCGATTCTGGGGTCGGAACCAATCCCCTGACGTACCATCTCCACATCCGCGCCCAGGTATTCCGCCAGGTTGGCGATCTCGTTCATGAAACTGATCTTGGTGGCC
>JALWTZ010000044.1 GCA_026993285.1 Lysobacterales bacterium
CCGCCTCCGGCTCGCCCTTGGCCGAAAACAGGGCAATATCCCTAGCATTCTCCAGCCATAGCTGGTACTGGGTGCCGCCGTACTGGGCGCCCTCTTCCCACATGGCCGAGGTAAACCCGTTGTATTGCACTACTCTACGCCTTCTGTGGCCGGTTTTCCAGCCAGGCATTTGTCCTGCTGCCGTAAAAGCGGGACCCCCTTTCCAAACTCGCCCGTATGGTTTATGGTCTGGAAACCGGCGCAAGACCGGATTGACAACCAACACAACCAAGAAGGGGGATATCATGCGCGCACTCTACGCATGCCTGCTGGCTCTGTGCCTGAGCCAGGCGGCGGTTGCCGCCACCGGATTGGCACTGGTCCACGGAACGGGGAAACAAACCAATGCGGCCAGTGACTACTGGCAATGGGGCATGGTCAATTCCATTCGCCAGGGTCTGCCCGACTCCAGCAATTATGTGGTCATCAACTGTGATTTCGAGCAGTACATGTGGGACAGCCGTGCCGCCGGTTGCCTGGCCACGCAGCTCTATGACTTCATCCAGCAGAAGAACATCACCGATCTGGTGGTCATCACCCATTCCAATGGCGGCAATGTGATGCGCTGGATTCTCTCCAACCCCACCTGGGACAGCCGTTACCCCACCATCATCAATGCCACCCGCTGGGTCAACGCCCTGGCGCCTTCTTCCAAGGGCACGCCACTGGCCGATGCGGTGATGCAGGGCAATATCTTTGAAAGCGCGGTGGGCTGGCTGCTGGGTTATCAAAGCAATGCCGTGCGCCAGCAGCAAACTTCGTGGATGGCCTACTACAACCAGAACTGGCTCAAGGGCACGGCTGGCCGCCCGGCCCTGCCCAAGGGTTTCTGGAATGTGGTGGGCACCGATGTGGAAACCGCCATCTGGGACAGCGACAGCTACTGCGGTGGCTACAGCCTGAATCTGGGGCTGGAGGTGACACAGGCCTGGCTGAACAGCTGTTCCGACGGATTTCTCGAATGCAGCTCGCAGGAAGGTGCTGGCACCACCTGGTTCCGCGACAAAAGCCGCATGAATGGCGGCGAACCCCTGAGCCACAACCAGAGCCGCCGCCAGTGCTTCGGCCTGGATGTCATTCTGCGCAACGATATTTGAGGGCTGCCATCATGAAAAACCTGGTAATCACACTGGCCTTTTCCCTGCTGGCCGCAGGCGGCCCGCAAGCCGCTGATCCGGCCTCTCCACTGGCCAATACCCGCCACGAACCGGTGACCTGGCAACAGGCTGTGGATATCAACGCCGACCTGCTCAAGGGGCTGAACCCGCCGGGCTTCCAGCAGCACAGTACCAGCTTCCATCTGGATGTGCGCGGTGCGGAACTGACCCAAGGCGTCGCCCTGCAACTGAGCGGCCCGGAAGCGGTGGTCATGCTCAACCGGCTGGACAGCGCCAAGGCCCTGAACACCACGGCAAGCCTGCTGTTTCAGGGGCAGAAAAGCGCCCATGTCCGGCATGTGGTGGACGCCGAGGCCCTGAAAGCCACCGGCTGGCTGGCCGGGCAAAACCTGGCGCTGAAACTGGACGCCCAGGCCCCCGCCGGCATCTATACCCTGCAACTGGCCAAGGCTGCCGATGACAGCCGCTGGGTCATCAGTGTGCAAGACCGCAACAGCCCCTGGGCGCTGCAAGCCCGTATCCAGAAACAGGCGGTACTGGCCGGCGAACCCGTGCGCATCGAAGCCCGTTGGCAGGGCGAGAAAGCCAAGCTGGAGCAGGTGCAGGGTTTTCTCATCGCCCCGGATGGCCAACCTGCACAAACCCTCACCTTCAAGGCCACGGGCAACGGCGGCTGGCTGGCGGAATTTCCCGCGCCCGCAGCCAACCAGCCCGGCCTGTGGGATGTGCAGATTCTCAGCCGGGGGCAAACCGAAAAGGGTGAACTGCTGCGGGATACCCGTCTGGCCTTTGCCAGTGCCCTACCCAGCGCACGCCTGAGCGGCACACCGCTGTGGACCCTGAACAAGCATCAGGGCCTGCTGGAAGTGCAGCTGCAGGTACAACAGGCCGGTCGCTATGCCATCCACGCCCTGCTGGCCGGTGAAAACGGCACGGGCCTGAAGGTGGAACACGCCCGCTGGCTGGAACCGGGCCTGCAAACCCTGCGCATCCCGGTCAAGGCCGAAGGCCCCCTGCGCCTGCTGAACCTGCGCCTGCAGGACCAAAGCCGCCTGGCCGAACTGGGCCAGATGC
>JALWTZ010000045.1 GCA_026993285.1 Lysobacterales bacterium
CTCCGGCCCCACCGGCATCGCCCGCGGTTTGAAAGCCCTGAAGGTCTGAGGTCGTTCCGCCGGAACGGGTCTCGAATCAACCCGGTTGTTCCTCCAGCCGCGCCATGACCTTGTTGCGGCCGGTATTCTTGGCGGCATACAGAAAGCGGTCGGCCATCTGCAGCAGTTCCTCGTGGCTGCGGGCCTCGGGATGGGCGCAGACACCCATGCTGATGGTCACCTTGAGGCCGGGTGCGATCCGTGACCAGTCGTATTCCCGCACACGGGCTCGCAGCTTTTCACAAACCTGCAGCGCAGCGGCGTTGTCGGTATTGGGCAGAATCAGCAGAAACTCTTCGCCGCCGTAACGCCCGGCCACATCGGTCTGGCGCAAGTTGGACTTGAGAATTTCGGCCACTTTCATCAGCACCTGATCACCCACGGAGTGGGAGAAGCGGTCGTTGATCCGCTTGAAGTGATCCAGATCGGCCAATACCAGACACAGGGGCTGGTCATTCTTGCGACTGCGGCGGAAGGTGGTGTTGAGCTTGTCCACCAGATAATGACGGTTGTATAGCTTGGTCAACTGGTCCCGGTGTGCCTGCTGCTCCAGCTTTTGCCGCAGCTGGTCGGCTTCGCGCAGGGCCTGGGAGAGCTGGTTGGTTTTCAGTTGATAGAGTGCCTTTTCCTGCTCACTCTGTTTCAGCGCGTGGTCCAGTTCCAGTTGCAGCAGTCGCTGGTGGGTTTGCTGGCTGAAGATCTGCTGTTTCAGGGTATGGAAGGCGCGCATGTGTTCCAGTGCCTGGCGGTAATCACCCTGCTGTTCATGTGCGCCGACCAGCAACTGGTGGGCCTGGGCCTGTATTTCCGCCTGCTGCTGCGCCTTTGCCAGCTCCAGTGCCGTGTTGGCGTGCTTCAGGGCTTCCTGGGATTGTTGCAGGTCGGCATGGACACGCGCGGCCTGCAGGTGAATGGCGGGCATGCGGTGGGCGCAATCGCAGGCTTCCAGCATCAACAGTGCCTGCTGCAGTACTTCCAGAGCCTGATGGGATTGTCCGGCGGCATGGTGGATGGCCGCCAGCCGGGCCAGGTCTTCACCCCGTTCGCGCAACAGCCCCAGGGTTTCCCAGATGGTCAGGGCCTCCTCCATGGCGGAAAAGGCCTGTGACAGTTCGTGGAGATGCAGCCAGGATTGTGCCTGTTCACTGCGGATGCGACCAAACATGGCCTGGGGAAGGGCATGAGCCTGGAAAAGGTTTTGTGCCTGCTGCAGAAACTCCAGCGCTCTTTCCGCCTGGCCTGCCTGGTTATAGAAACGGGCGATACCCAGCAGGTTGTCCACATGCAGGGAGGGGTGATCGGCGCTGCTGTCTTCCAGCAGTGCCTGCCGGTATTGCAGCGCCTGTTCGTACTGGCCCATGGCCTCGTGGCAACGGATACAAAGCTGATACAGTTCCGTGCGCCCGGTATCCGGGAACAGGCCATCGTTCAGGGATTGTTTCAGGCGGTGACAATGTTGCATGGCCTCGTTCAACCGGCCATTGAGCAACAGGGCATCGGCCAGCATCAGCTCGACCTGCCAGACCTGTTCCAGATTCATCTGGTTTCGCTGCGCATGCACGGTGGTGACCATGGCAAGAAACCCCCCGGGATTCTGCTCCCGGATGGCCTGAGCCTGCTCCAGCGCCCGTGATAGACGGTCTTCCTGTCCGGTTTCGGACTCCATGTGACTCCCCCCAACAACAGCGGAACTATAGTACAAAAATTATCCAGTGTCCAAAATGAGAGGGAGGTCAGACCGGGTTCAGCCGGTCTCTGGCAGGAATGCTGCCACGACATCATCCAGAAAGGCGTATCCCCGTGCTGTGCAGGCCAGTCGCCCGGCCTGCAGCATTCCTTGCCGGCGAAGACGGGACAAGGCCGGTTCCAGCGCAGCAATGGGCAAACCGGTAGTCAGGTGAAAGCGTGACTCTTCCACGCCCTGAACCAGACGCAGGGCATTCAACAGGAACTCGAAAGGCAAATCGCCCGGCTTGACTGGCTGCAGGGCAAGGGGAGCCTGTTCGTGGATGGCTTGCTGATAGGCCTGTGGATGCCGGGGGCGCAGGCTGCGCAGGGTATGGCCCTCTGCAGTGTGCCACTTGCCGTGTGCACCGGCACCGATACCCAGGTAATGACCGAATCGCCAGTAGTTCAGATTGTGACGGCTTGGCTGATCTTTCCGGGCATAGGCAGAAACTTCGTAGCGGTG
>JALWTZ010000046.1 GCA_026993285.1 Lysobacterales bacterium
GGAAATTGGGCAGGGCACGATAGGCCTTGATGAAGGATTCCTGCACTACATCCAGTGCTTCGTCCGGATCCTTGACATAACGGGAAACGAGATGAAACAGCTTGTTCTGGTATTTGGCCACCAGCAGATCGAAGGCATGCTTGTCCCCCTTCTGTACCTGCTCCACCAGGAGCTGATCCGTTGTTCTTTCCCCCATGGGGGCTGCCCCCTTTGTTGCCTGCGCGGCGTGGGCATTCCCTGCTGTATTTGCGGGAATTTCCACGGCACGCAGCCTGATTGTTTCTGAATTCTGCACGGTCTCGCCCCACTTGGCAATGACGATGCCTGTATGACAGGGCCACAGGGGCGAAGTTCCGGCCCGCTTACAGAATTTTAAGATAATTGCGGCTGGCTGCTACTCCGGCCGCATGTAGGGAAACAGCAACACATCCCGGATGGAAGGCGAATCGGTCAGCAGCATCACCAGCCGGTCGATGCCGATGCCCTCGCCCGCCGTGGGTGGCATGCCGTATTCCAGCGCGCGAATGTAATCGGCATCAAAGTGCATGGCCTCGTCATCACCGGCATCCTTTTCCTTCACCTGCTGCAGAAAACGCTCGGCCTGATCTTCCGGGTCGTTCAGCTCGGAGAAGCCATTGGCCAGCTCGCGGCCCACCACGAAGAACTCGAAGCGGTCGGTGACCTCCGGGTTGTCGTCATTGCGCCGGGCCAGTGGCGAGACTTCCGTGGGGTATTCGGTGATGAAGGTGGGGTTGATGAGCTTTTCTTCCCCCGTGGCCTCAAAGATTTCCATCTGCAGCCGGCCCTTGCCCCAGCCTTCCTGGGGTTCGATACCCAGCTGTTTCAGCCGGGCCCGCAGGCTGTCCAGATCGTCCAGATCGGTTTCCTTCATCTCCGGGTTGTATTTCAGCACCGCCTCGCGCACGGTCATGCGGGCAAAGGGCTGTTCAAAGTCCACCGTCTGGCCCTGGTATTCGAACACCAGGCTGCCCTTGATCTCCCGGGCCAGGCCACGCATCAGTTCTTCGGTGAGATCCATCAAATCCCGGTAGTCGGCCCAGGCCTGATAGAACTCCAGCATGGTGAATTCGGGGTTATGGCGGGTGGAAACGCCTTCGTTGCGGAAGTTGCGGTTGATCTCGAACACCCGTTCGAAACCACCCACCACCAGCCGCTTGAGATACAGTTCCGGCGCCACCCGCAGGTAGAGGTCCAGATCCAGCGCGTTGTGATGGGTAATGAAGGGCCGCGCCGTCGCCCCGCCTGGAATCACGTGCATCATCGGGGTTTCCACTTCCAGGAAATCCCGCTCCGGCGCCTCGAAGAAATGGCGAATATGGCGGATGATGCGCGAACGGGCGAGAAAGACCTGCCGGCTCTGCTCGTTCATGATCAGGTCCACATAGCGCTGGCGGTAGCGCATTTCCTGATCGGTCAGGCCATGGAATTTCTCCGGCAGCGGGCGCAGGGATTTGGTGGCCAGCTCCAGTGTATCGAGATGAACGGTCAGCTCGCCCTTGTTGGTCTTGAACAGCACGCCGCTACCGGCCACGATGTCGCCCAGATCCCAGCTCTTGAATGCCTGATACACCCCTTCGGGCAGGCGGTCGCGCTCGGCATAGAGCTGGATGCGGCCACTGCGATCCTGAATGGAGAGGAAGCTGGCCTTGCCCATGACCCGCTTGGCCATGATGCGCCCGGCCACACTGACCTTCACGCCCTGCTCCGCCAGGGTTTCCTTGTCCAGGGCATCGAATTGCGCGTGCAGATCCGCCGCCAGGTGGGTGGGGCGGAAATGGTTGGGAAAGGCACTGCCCTGCTCACGCAGCGCGGCCAGCTTGCGCCGGCGCTCGGCCATCAGCTTGTTGTCGTCGTTCTGTAGGTTGTCGCTCATCTTTTTGCTCGGTTTCGCGCCCCTGCCGTTGCGGGCAGGAGCTGCATGGGTTACAGGCCGGATTTCAGGCTGGCCATGACGAAGTCATCCAGGTCGCCGTCCAGCACCTGCTGGGTATTGGATTTCTCCACCCCGGTACGCAGATCCTTGATGCGGGACTGGTCCAGCACATAGGAACGAATCTGGCTGCCCCAGCCGATATCGGATTTCTCCGCTTCCGCCGCCTGCTGGTCAGCCCGGCGTTTCTGCATTTCCAGCTCATAGAGCTTGGCCTTGAGCTGTTTCATCGCCGTGGCCTTGTTCTTGTGCTGGGAACGGTCGTTCTGGCACTGCA
>JALWTZ010000047.1 GCA_026993285.1 Lysobacterales bacterium
GGCAATGGTTGCGTGATGCCTTGACCATCGATCCGCAAAACCAGAAGGCACTCTGGCTCTTGGGCCTGGATGCCAGCCAACACGAGCAATGGGCGTTGGCCAGACAATACTGGGAAAGCCTGATGCCTCAGTTACCTGCAGGCAGCAGTGTGTACGAGGCCGTACTCAAGCAATTGAAGAAGGTCCATGAGCGGCTTGGTGAGCCACTGCCCGATGCATGGGCTAAGGCAACTGAGTCTTTCTCGTTGAAACTGCACGTAGAACTGGCACCCTCGCTGCAGAACAAGTTGCCAGAGAAAGCGGTATTGTTTGTCTTTGCCCGTGCTGCCGATGGTCCCCCCATGCCGGTTGCTGCCCGTAAGCTGCCTTTGGGGACATTCCCTATGGAAATCACCTTGAGCGATGCGGACAGCCTGATGCCCCAACGCAAACTTTCGGATCTGGATCAATGGATCATCAGTGCACGAATTGCCCCGGAAGGCCAGGCACGCAGCCAGGCTGGTACGTTGGAGGCGCAATCCGTAACGGTTGGCAAGGATGACCAACAACCGATAGTGCTGGAAATCAACCGGGTGCAATAACGGAGTTGCATAGCTGGCATGGGCTAGCTAGGATAGGCATATCGCCGGCCTCGGTGAAATGACCACTGGAGCCGGTTCGAGGGGCAAAAGTCAGTCTATATAACCGCCCTGCAATGCGGTTTTAGGCAGCGTGTCGGAGCAACTTTCCAAAGGAGCGACAGACACGAATCGCCGTACAAGGGATCACGGTGAGTGTGGGTTGGTCTGTTTCGCTTGTTCCAGCTGTTGAGTGATCTGTGCTTTCCAGTATGCGGCCTGCTGCGGGTCGGGATGGACACCAAGCTCACCTTGCTCGAAAGCCCGCTGGAGCCGGTGCATGGCCAATGGATTTCCATTAGCCGCTGCTTTTTGGAACCATTTCAATGCCTTGACCGGGTCAGCCTGCACCCCCAAGGCGCCGGTTTCATAACGCAAGGCCAGCTCGTATTGTGCATGCGGGTCGTGGTTGAGTGCACGTTTTTGCAGGGCATCCATGCGTTCATGTTTCAGTGGCATGCCGGCATCCAGCAGATTCTGAATGATCTGTAACAGCTGCACTGCGTAGACATGCCCGTTGGATGCAGCACGTTTCAGCCAGTGCACGGCGGAATGGTGATCTTCTTCCACCACAACACCTTCCTGATGCAAGCGTCCCAGCAAATATTGGGCTGGTGGATATCCGTCTTCGGCTGCCTCGCGTAACCAGTCGCCGGCCAGTCTGGCGTTTTTTTTCACACCGGTTCCGCTCATGTAGGCACGACCCAGATGGTATTTGGCCTCCGGGTTGCCACCTCCAGCAGCCTTTTTCCACCAGTAGACTGCCTGCACTGGATTCGGCGGTCCGGCAAAACCCTGGATGTAATAATTTCCCAGAGCCATGGCAGCGTAGGCATCACCGGCTTGAGCCGCACGTTCCAGCCATTGTCTTCCCTTTTCGGGGACTGGCGATAGACCATAGCGCCCTTCGATCAGAGCAAGGCCATACAAGGTTTGATCGGCAATAGAACCATTTTCGGCCTGAGCCTGAATCAGCGACAATTCGGAAACAGACGTGCTTTGTTCCGATGCCTGGGAATGGTGGCTGATCGCTGTCACAAGCACGAGCAAACCAGCACAAGAGCCGGCCAGAAGCAAGCGCTTAGCTGGCATCTTTTAGCACCGCTGCCTGTGACGCATCGGGTAGCTCGGGTTCATCGGAATCATCGGAGACTTCCCCTTCTGTCTGACCCTCCAATTTCTCCTTGATAGCATTGATGGCCATGTACACGGAAGGATAGACATTTTCCTTGCCGATCATTTGACAAAGCCCTGTTCTGTCAAAGGTCTCCAGAATATTTTCCTTCATGTTGGCAAAGGAAATGCCAACACCGGCCTTTTTCAGTCGATCCAGCAGATTCCGAAGCATTTCCACACCTGAAGCATCCAGACCATTGATACCGTCACCCACGACCAGAATTTCTTTCAGGTCCGGATCTTCCCCCAGCAGGTAGAGCACGGCATCCTCGAAGTAACTGACATTGGCAAAATACAATTCACCGTCGAACCGAATGGCCGTAATATTGGGATGCAGCTTGGGCAGATTGTAGCGTTTGGCACTGCGAAGAATGCCTTGTTCGTTCACGCCAAGAATCACTACGCCCGGCCGCATGGTGTGGAAAAGGAAAAGAACCAGTGACAACAGAATGCCGGTCAGAATGCCATTCTGGATGTTGGGCGCAAAGGCCAGTGTAGCCACAAAGGTTACAACAGCTGCAATCCCGTCCGGTCGATTGGAAACCCAGGCATCCTTGATGGATTCCACATTGATCAGGCTGAAAACAGCCACCATGATAATGGCCGCAAGAACCGGCTTGGGCAGATGGTGCAGCAAGGGGGTGAAAAAGAACAGGGTCAGCAACACGACCAGTGCGCTGATGACCGATGCCAGCCCGGTTCTTGCACCGGTGGCGAGGTTGAGGGCTGAACGCGAAAAGGATCCGCTGACGGGCATGCCCTGACTGAAGGCTGCGGCAATCTTGGCCAGCCCCTGGCCAATCAGTTCCTGATTTTCATCCCATTTGGTACGTGTTTTGATGGCGATGATCTTTGAACTGGACATGGCCTCCATAAAACTGATGATGGCAATCACAAAAGCAGCCGGAAGCATCTGCATACTGGCCGACAAATCCAGTGGTGGCATGCTTAACTTGGGCAATCCCTGCGGAATAACGCCCACCACAACACCGCCATCTGCCTCGAAACCTACCAGATAACTGATGATTGTGGTGATCATCACCACAATCAGCACACCCGGCAATTTGGGCGTATAGCGTTTGAGAAGAACCAGCGCAATCAGCGCACTACCTCCAAACAACAAGGAGGGAATATGCGTCCGTGAATAATGTTCGATCACATGCAGCACATCCAGCATAAAATGCGGGCTATGCTCCAGTTTCAGCCCCAGCATTGCGGGCAGCTGAGCCAGGGAGATGATCAAGGCTGCGGCGTTGATGAAGCCACGCAAAACCGGATAGGAAAGAAAATTGATCAGCACGCCCAACCGTGCCACACCCAGCCCCATCTGGATGATGCCAGACAACAGGGCCATTAGGATCACGTAAGCGTAGAACTGCTCTGTGCCAAACTGGGCCAGGGTCATCACGCTAGCGGCCGTGAGCAGGGATGTCATGGCCACCGGCCCGGTGGAAAGAGCGGGTGACGAGCCCCACAAGGCACCAACAATCACCGGTAAAAACGACGCATAAAGGCCGTAATAGGGCGGTACACCCGCCAGTTGCGCATAGGCCAGTGATTGCGGGATTGCTACCATGGCAACGGTGATGCCCGCAATCAAATCGGCACGGAAAGTTTCCCGGTTGACCTGCGGTAACCAGGACATGAACGGAAACAGACGTTGCCAGACAGGAACTGGCTTACGCTTGATCACGATGGTCATGAGCGGGGACGATTCTCCGAGCGTTTGTGGTTCTGCGGCGGGACAATTCGCTGGTCAGGCCGGCCCGTGGCGCAGAGACCGATTGAACACGAGGGTGTAGAAGCGCTTGCAGACCGCGCATTTTCACCACTTAAAGAAAGCGGAGCAAAGGTACTCCTTTTAAGGGCAAATGGCCAGTCTCCCAAATGCAGGATGCCTGGGCGATTTCGGGTGTAACAAGGCTCAGGGCATACATTTAGCTGTTAATGGATAGTGATTGTTCCCCCCTCGTCTCTGTATGATATGCACCCGACCGTGGACCCATCCGTTCTGGAGAGGAATGACATTGTCTCAATCGCAAGCTTTCATTCTCCTGGCAGAAGCTGCTGTAGTTGCCGCACTTTTGTCAGCATTGGCAGCCCTGATGACCCGAAAACATCCCGCCTGGATGCGTGTCGTGGTCATCCCCCTGATGGCTATCTCCGCCGTTTTTGCGGTTGTGGCCGGTTTCGCGGCTTTGCAACAGGAGTTATCCCTGACAGCCACCCTGCCCCTGGGGCTGCCCTGGCTGCCCTGGCAAATCCGTCTGGACAGTACGTCCGGTTTCTTTTTGATGCTAATCGGTCTGGTTACCCTGCTGATCACCTTTTATGCGCCGGCATATGTACGCGAGTTTGAGTCCGGCCAGGATTCACTACCTGCGTTGGGCGGTTTCACCGGCATTTTTCTTGCTGGCATGCAAATGGTGGTGCTGGCAGATGGTGCCTTTGCCTTCATGGTCAGCTGGGAAGTCATGTCACTCAGCTCCTATTTTCTGGTGACCTTCCAGCATGAGAAACCTGAAAACCGACGGGCAGGTTTCATCTATCTGTTGATGGCGCATGTAGGGGGGCTTTCCATTCTGCTGGGGTTTGGTGTGATGGCCGCCTTTGGACATGGATTTGCCTTCGATGCCATGCGGGCTGCCACGTTACCTACAACCTGGGCCAGTATCGCCTTTGCACTGGCCCTGTTCGGCTTTGGCATGAAAGCCGGACTTTTGCCCATACATGCCTGGTTACCGGAAGCACATCCAGTTGCACCGTCTCATATTTCTGCACTGATGTCCGGGGTTATGTTGAAAGTGGCCGTCTACGGCCTGTTGCGGTTTACCTGGGATCTGCTGGGTAACCCCCTATGGCAGTGGGGAGTCGTTTTGTTGCTGGTGGGTGCCGCATCGGCGCTGGCAGGCGTGCTTTTTGCCATGATGCAACAGGATATCAAACGCCTGCTGGCTTACAGCTCAGTGGAAAACATCGGCATCATCTTCATGGCACTGGGGTTATCGGCCTTGTTTAGCGGCACGGGTCATCCGGTGCTGGCCACCATCGGATTTGTGGCCGCGCTGTATCACGCACTCAACCATGCCATGTTCAAAAGCCTCATGTTTCTCGGTGCAGGAGCCGTGCTCCACGCCAGTCATGAACGCAATCTGGACCAGATGGGTGGTTTGCTACGCAGAATGCCGTGGACCGGATTGTTCGTCTTGCTGGGCTGTATCAGTATCTCTGCACTGCCTCCGTTCAACGGTTTTGTCTCCGAATGGCTGACTTTTCAGACGGCCTTGCAGGCCTGGACCATGGACAGTGGCATTTTACGCATTCTTCTGCCTGTAACGGCTGCCGTTCTGGCCTTGACCGGGGCCATTGCCGCAGCTACCTTTGTCAAGCTCTATGGTATTGCCTTTCTGGGGCGTGCCCGTTCCCGACACGCACGCAGAGCCAGGGAAGTTCCCTTTGGCATGCGTTTTTCCCTCGGATCCTTTTCTCTAATGTGTCTGTTGCTGGGTATTTTCCCTACACAGGTTATCTCCCTGCTGGGTGGCATTACCAATCAGCTGATGGGGCAGCGATTGGCACAGGCCACGGCACATGGTTGGCTTTGGTTGACACCGGTTTCCGCGGAAACAGCCAGTTATTCAGCACCTCTGGTCTTTGCGGGTGCATTGGGTATCTGGTGGATTGCCCAGGGCCTGCTGCGCAGGGGACGGGTGCGAAAAATACGCCGGGGCGACCCCTGGGATTGTGGCTTTGGCATGCCTGATGCACGCATGCAATACACGGCCGTGGCTTTTGCACAGCCCATGCGCCGGGTTTTTTCCACGCTCTTTGATGTCAAGGAATCCATCGAACAGGACAAGGCGGAAATACCCCGTTACACCCTTACCATTCATGACCCGCTCTGGTATCGGTTCTATCTGCCTATTGGCCGGTTGGTTGACGCTTCTGCACGCAGAATCGTTCGACTGCAATCCGGTAATGTGCGCATCTATCTGGGCTGGTCTCTTGCAACCTTGGTGATTTTGCTATGGCTGATCTCCTGAATCTGAAAGAATGGGTGGCCGTACTGGGCCAGTTGCTGATGTTTGCCCTGGCCGCGCCCATGCTGGTTGCTTGGGTCAAGCGGGTCAAGTGCGTGCTGCAAAACCGTAAGGGACCCTCCCTGCTGCAACCTTATCGTGACTTGAGCAAATTGCTGAAGAAAGAAGTGCGAGTGGCTCATACAGCATCACCACTGTTTCGTGCCACACCCTATCTGGTTTTTTCAGCCGTTCTCGTTGCCGCTTCCACCGTACCCTTGCTGCAGGTCCACCTGCCCACTACGGCACTGGCCGATGTGATTGTACTCGTGGGTTTTCTGGCTTTGGCCCGTTTTTTTCTCGCTTTGGCCGGCATGGATGTAGGCACGGCCTTTGGGGGCATGGGTGCCTCCAGGGAGATGTTGATTTCCGCACTGGCGGAGCCAGCCATGCTCATGGCCATTTTTACGCTCACCATGAGTGCGCATAGCACCAACCTTTCCAGTGTCATCCAGCATGTGCTGGATACCGGCCTCCTGCTACGTCCTTCCCTGCTGTTTGCCCTTTTGGCACTGTTACTGGTGGCCATTGCTGAAACGGGACGGATTCCTGTGGACAATCCAGCCACTCACCTGGAGCTGACCATGGTCCATGAGGCCATGATTCTGGAATATTCCGGGCGGCATCTGGCGCTGATGGAATGGGCGGCACAGATCAAGTTGCTGCTCTATGGCGTTTTGATCAGCAATGTCTTCTTTCCTTGGGGCATTGCCGAAACGGCAACTGCACCCGCACTGGCAATCGGTGCGCTGGCCATTCTGGCCAAACTGGTCACCCTGGGTATGGTATTGGCTGTTTCAGAGACGCTGGTGGCCAAGATGCGACTGTTCAGAGTACCGGCTTTTCTCAACCTCGCTTTCCTGCTTGGGCTGCTGGGCATGCTCAGTTATGTGATCCTGGAGACGAGTCTATGAATCTGGCGCAATTGGGGCTGGTGGAACAGTCCATTTTCGTTTTTGCGGCACTGGCCTTGTTGCTGTCCTTCCTTTTGTTGTTTCAGGGACGCCTGACGGCCATGGTGCATGTATTTGCCTGGCAGGGCTTCCTTCTCGCTCTACTGACAGCCACGGTGGCTTCCGTCGAGCACAGCCATCATCTGTTCCTGTCAGCAGCACTGACCCTGATGCTCAAGGGCTTGATGATTCCGTGGATGTTGCATCGTCTGATCCGCAAATTGCATCTTGAGCGACACCAGGAGCGGTTGCAACACCAGGCACTGGTCATGATGGCTGGTGCGGGCCTGGTGATATTCAGTTACTGGGTTGTACTGCCCATTGCACGTCTGGAACTGGCGAATACCCGTAATATCGTCGCCCTGAGCCTGGCCATCGTTCAGCTGGGCATGCTGCTGATGGTAGCGCGCCGTCAGGTGGTCGCGCAGGTGATTGGCTTCATGTCCATGGAAAACGGCCTGTTTCTTGCCGCAGTGGCCGCAACTTATGGCATGCCGCTGGTGGTGGAGCTGGGCATTGCCTTTGATGTACTCGTGGCCGCCATCCTGTTCGGGGTTTTTTTCTTCCATATCCGCGACAGCATCGAGTCTCTGGATGTGGATCAATTGACACAACTCTCCGAGGAGGAGCGCTGAAGATGGAAGCGCTGTATATCACGCTGGCACTGCCCGTTTGTGGCGCTTTGCTGTTTGCTCTTGTCCGTGATGCCCGCCTGGCCAGTACGCTCAATCTGTTCATCAGCGCGGCCAGTTTTGTCAGCACGCTGTGGCTGGCCATACAGGTGCTTTCCCACGGCAGCATGCATAGCACCCATTTCCTGGTAGATCCGTTCAACATCTATCTGCTGGTTCTGACTACGCTGGTGGGGATGACCACCGCCATTTTCTCCCGACCCTACATGCAGCATGTGTGTGCGGAAGGCCGTTGCTCCATCCATCGCATGCGCCTGTATCACAGCATGTATCAGGCATTCATGTTCACCATGCTACTGGCGCTTTCCACCAATAACCTGGGTGTGCTCTGGGTTTCCGTAGAAGGTGCAACGCTGGCCACAGTACTGCTGGTTTCCTTGTATAGAACACCGGAAGCCGTTGAAGCCGCCTGGAAGTATTTTATCCTCTGCGGCGTGGGCATTGCCCAAGCACTGTTCGGCACGGTCCTGTTGTATTTCGCCGCGCAGCACGTTTTGTCCTCACCGGAAGAAGGGTTGAACTGGATGATACTCTATCAACACGCCAGTTCCCTGAATCCAACGGTTATGGGTATCGCTTTCGTTTTCCTGTTGGTGGGTTATGGCACCAAGGTTGGCCTGGTCCCCATGCACCAGTGGTTACCCGATGCACATTCGGAAGGACCAACGCCCATGTCGGCCGTACTTTCAGGGCTCTTGCTCAATGTGGCTCTGTACGCAGTGGTTAGAATCAAGATCCTAACCGATGGCGCACTGGTTCAAAGTCCCCACCCACAAATGGCGGGTCATCTGTTGATGGGTTTCGGTTTAATCTCCTTTCTTGTGGCCGGTCTGTTCCTGCATCGTCAACGGGACATCAAACGGATGTTCAGCTATTCCTCCATTGAGCACATGGGGCTGGCCACCTTCGCTTTCGGTATCGGTGGGCCGCTGGCTACATTTGGTGCCCTGTTGCACATGCTGGTTCATTCACTCACCAAATCCGCCATTTTTGTTACCGTAGGTCATGCAACCCATATTGCCGGCACCCAGCGCATCGAGCAGATTCGGGGTCTGATTCGAACACAGCCAGAAGTTGGATGGGGGCTGCTGTTGGGCGTAGCAGCCATTGCCGGCTTTCCGCCCTTTGGCCTGTTTACCAGTGAATTTCTGTTGTTGACGGCAACCATGCAAAGCTGGCCATGGTTGACGGTCAGTCTGTTGCTGGGGCTGGGCATTGCCTTTGCCGGGTTGTTCCGGCACCTGCATCCCATGGTGTATGGCAAGGCACCACAAGGTCAACAAGCGGTTCGCGTCAACATGGTACCCGTGGCCCTGCACTTGTTGCTCGTATTGTGGCTCGGATTGGCCATTCCCGACTTTCTCTCCAACTGGCTGAATCTCGCTGCCACCCTGATCTCTGGAAAGGGATTGCTATGACTTCCAATCACCGCATACACGATTTTGTCTCGGCACTGGCAGCAGCCGGTGCCCTGGAACCCGAAACCCTGGATGAAGTAGCCGTACCCGAGGCCTATGTGACCGTGAAATCCCTGTCTGTGGAACACTGGGCAGAAGCGGCCCGGCTAGCGAAAGCACATGGCCTTCGCTGGGCAGGCTGCTGGGCGGATGAGGTATCCACGGGTTATCGCCTGTATGTCTTGCTGGCAGCCAATGGCCAATATGTCTTGCTGGTGGCTGCATGGAAAGAAGACGACATGCCTGTACCCTCGCAATCCACCAGCTATCCGGCTGCTTCTCGCATGGAACGGCACATGCACGACCTGTTGGGCATACCCTGGCAAGGCACTACGGATACACGCCGCTGGACTCGTCATCGGGCCTGGGAAGCTGATCAGTATCCCTTGCGCAGCAATTTCCCGCTACAAACTGACAAGACGGGTCATACGCCGGTTGACAATCATTATCCCTTTGAGCCAATCCAGGGTGACGGCATCTATGAGATCCCCGTGGGTCCGGTACACGCCGGCATCATCGAGCCTGGCCATTTTCGCTTTCAGGCAGCCGGTGAACCCATACTGAGACTGGAAGAGCGCTTGGGTTATGTACACAAAGGTATCGAAAAACTGGCCGTAGGTCGTGACGCCGATTCACTGGTGCGATTGGCAGGGCGAGTTTCGGGTGACAGTACGGTAGCCTATGCCTGGGCTGCGGCCATGGCGATCGAGCAGGCAAGTGGCATGGCTGTTTCACCACGCATCCAGCTGATTCGTGGCCTGTTGGCCGAACGTGAGCGTGTGGCCAACCACCTTGGCGATATCGGTGCCATTTGCAATGATGTGGGCTTTGCTTTTGCACACATGCAATGCCAGGCCCTGCGGGAAGGCTGGCTGCGAAGAAATGCCGAATGGACCGGCCATCGATTGCTCATGGATGTCATCAAGCCGGGTGGGATCCACTGCGAATTGTCGGAAGATATGCGCGCCCGCCTGCTGGATGATCACGAGCAGCTACGCAAGGAAATTCGCCCCCTGTTCGATATTCTGGATGACCACCCTTCCCTTGAAGATCGCCTGTTGACCACGGGTTACCTCTCTGCGGCAACTGCAAACGAGTTGGGTGTTACCGGCTATGTGGGCAAGGCATCAGGTCAAAACACGGATGTACGCCACGACTCACCCTACGGCCCCTATCAGAACCTGCAATTCAGTACAGCGACCTTAGAAGCCGGTGATGTAGCTGCACGTCTGGCCATTCGCCAGATGGAAATCTTCAGCAGTCTGAAGCTCATGCAGGATATGCTGGAAAAACTGGCACAGTTGCCGGAAGAACAGATGCTCGAGCAGGATTTTCCCACGCCACATGTAACCGGGAGTCTGGCCATCGTCGATGGCTGGCGTGGAGAAATCCTGGTTTTCCTGCGCTTTGACCAGCAAGGCAAGGTGGTGCGCTTTTTCCCTCGGGATCCCAGCTGGTTCACCTGGCCGGCTCTGGAACGCATCGTGCTGGGCAATATCGTCCCCGACTTTCCAGTGTGCAACAAGTCGGTCAATGCCTCCTACTCCGGGCATGATTTGTAATGAACGAATAAAACAGGCCTTGGCATGTTAAGAATACTCTCCCGCATTCATCATCACGGCGTACTGACAGAAGACCTGCAGACAGAGGATGAACAGCAGATTGAACAACTGGGTCAACAGATCCAGGCTGCCATTGAACGCAAGTTTTCCGGCAGTCTGGCCATCCGGCAAGTAGATGCCGGTTCCTGCAATGCCTGTGAGCTGGAAATTCATGCTGTAAACGGCCCGCACTACGACATTGAACGTTTTGGTGTTCATTTTGTAGCTTCTCCCCGGCATGCGGATGTATTGCTGGTGACCGGCCCGGTCTCCCGTCATATGGAAACTGCCTTACGACGAACGTGGAGAGCCATGGCCAACCCCCGCTATGTCATTGCCAGTGGAGATTGTGCCTGTACAGGTGGGGAATTTGGTTGTAGTTACGCCAGTTGTGGTGCTGTAGATAACGTGATTCCGGTGGATGTAAGCATTCCGGGCTGCCCGCCCACGCCCAAACAGCTCATGCTGGGCATATTGGCCTTGATGTACAAGGGCGAAAGGGCATAGGCTGTATCTCGCTTGATCACCTTGACGCGTTATCCACTGGAACGTATGGCTTGATCGATTGCCTCCACCGAAGGCAAAACCAACCCGGCGGCGTCACCCAGCGGAGTGTAGCAATCCGCGCCACTGATGCGCTGTAGCTGCGCACCAGTATCTTGCTGTGCCAGCAATGCAAGAATCGCTTCACCGACACCGCCGCTGTAACGGCCTTCATCCACCACCAGCACGCGTTTGGCTTGCCGTGCGGCCTCTATGATAGCGGTTTCATTCAAGGGCAACAGCCAGCGCAGGTCCATGATGCGCGCGGCAACGCCCGCTTGTCTGGCCGCCTGCAAGCTCATGGGCACGCCATTGCCGAAGGTGATCACCAATAGTCCGGCCTGCGCTTCTCCGTAAAAACCCGGTTCGCCCAGAGGAATGAATCGCCCCGGTTCCGGGTAGGGGAAACACCAGCCTTCATCGCCAACCCGGTGCAAATCCTTGCGCATGTACAGGGCGATGGGCTCGATGAAGGCGCTCACCTGCCCGCATTCGGCCGCGGCCGCCATCAGGGTGCGCAGCATCATCACCCCGTCATCCCCCCGGCTGGGGCAGGCCAGCACCAGGCCAGGGATGTCACGCAGGGCGGCAATGGAATTGTCATTGTGGAAATGACCGCCAAAGCCCTTCTGGTAGCCCAGGCCGGGGATGCGCACCACCATGGGGTTGCTGAACTGGCCGTTGGAGAAGAACTGCAATGAGGCGGCCTCGCCACGGATCTGGTCACAGGCATTATGGAAATAGGCCAGATACTGAATTTCCGGCACGGGCAGAAAACCCATGCTGGCATAGCCCTGCGCCATGCCCAGTATGGTCTGTTCATCCAGCAGGGTGTTGAAAATGCGCTTGGGGCCCAGCTTGCGGTAGATATCGCGGGTGATGGTGTATACCCCGCCCTTTTGCGCCACATCCTCGCCGAAGAGTACGCTGTTATCGTACTGCAGCATCAAATCCTGCAGGCCCTGGTTGAGCAAAATGGCCATGTGGCGCGGATCACCCGTTTCCGGCAGACGGCTCCAGAAGGCCGTGCGCCGTTCCTGCGGCACCTGGCTTGCCGCTCGCCGGGCAATGCGCCGCTCATCACGCTGGTGCAGGGGCGCCTGTACCGCCTCCAGAGTAGTCAACCGGGC
The DNA here is from genome assembly GCA_026993285.1 of Lysobacterales bacterium. GTDB lineage: Bacteria > Pseudomonadota > Gammaproteobacteria > Xanthomonadales > S139-57 > S139-57. The sequence continues at coordinate 12,249 of JALWTZ010000047.1, forward strand.
CCGCCGGTCCGCGCCCCGGGCTTTCTGCAGGCATTCTTCTGCCAGCGCCTCGTAACGCCGCAGGATTTCCTCCCCGCTCATCAGGCCGGCATCCATCACCCGTTTGGCGCTGAACAGCAGCGGGTCCAGGGCTTCGGCCTGTTCCACTTCTTCCAGTACGCGATGGCGGATTTCAAAATCCGTGCCCGCGTGGCCCATCAGGCGGGTGGTCTTGAGATGGAGAAAAACCGGGCAGCGCAGGTTGCGGCAGGTTTCCACCGCCTGTTTCACCACCGGCCAGCCACGTTCCGGATCCAGGCCGTCTGCCTGGAAATAACGGATATGCGGCCGGTTGGAGAAGGTGGCCTCGATCCAGTTCTGCGGTGTCTTCACCGAGATGCCGATGCCGTTGTCCTCGCAGACCCACAACAACGGTACGCGCAATTGCTGGTGCGCGGCCCACTGGGCGGCGTTGAAGGCTCCCTGGGCCGTGCTATGGTTTGCACTGGCATCGCCGAAGGAACAGACCACGATGCTGTCTGGCGGTACCGGCAGATCCACGCCGATACGCGGCCCGTGCTCGATGGCCATGGCCATGCCACCGGCCTTGGGCAGGTGACTGGCAATGGTGGAGGTTTGCGGAATCACCCACAAGGGCTTGCTGCCCCAGACCTTGTGCCGCCCGCCGGAGGCCGGGTCTTCGGCGCTGGCCGCGAAGGAAAGCGCGGTATCGTGGATGAAATCCATCTCTGGCCGCTTGCGATAACGCTCGGCCATGAAGGCACCACTACGGTAGTGCAGCAGGGCCGGATCGGTGGTCCGGGTGAGCCGGCCCACCATGGCATTGCCCTCGTGCCCGCTGCTGCCGATGGTGTAGAACACCTTGTTTTCCAGACGCAACTGCCGGGCCATGAGATCCAGTTGGCGGGAAACCATCTGTGATTCGAACAGTTCCAGCAGGTCCCGGGCCGGCATTTTCAGGGCTGTCTGGTTTTCCGACCGGTAGTGTTCAACAAAGTGGCGGAAATTCTGGTCCACCACTTCCGCCCGGTTCAGGTTGCGCCGGTTGCCCGGTGCCTTCCATTTCAGAAACATGGTACTGCTCAGAAGGCGGAAACGCCGGTAATGGCCCGCCCCACGGCCAACTGGTGGATGGTTTCCGTGCCTTCGTAGGTCACCACGCTTTCCAGATTGAGCGCGTGCCGTATGGGAGCGTGCTCCACGGTGATGCCGGCGCCACCCAGCAGGTCGCGGGCGTCACGGGCAATATCCAGCGCCATGCGCACATTGTTCCACTTGGCCATGTTGACCTGCACATGCTGCAGGGTGCCGGCATCCTTCATCCGTCCCAGTTGCAGGGCCATCAGCTGCGCCAGGGTGATGCGGCGGGCCATGTCGGCCAGGCGGATCTGCACCGCCTGGTTGTGGGTCAACGCCCGCCCGAACAGCATACGCTCGGCACAGTATTCCCGCGCCTCCCGGTAACAGGCGATGGCGGCACCGATAGGCCCCCAGGAAATGCCGAAACGGGCCTGGGTCAGGCAGCTCAATGGTGCTTTCAGCCCCTCGGCCAATGGCAGGCGATTGGCTTCCGGCACGCGCACATTGTCAAAATACAGCTCGGAAGTCACCGAAGCGCGCAGGGACATCTTGCGTTTGATTTCCGGCGCGGAAAAGCCCGGCATGCCCTTCTCCACCACAAAGCCGCGTATGCCTGCCTCGGTCTGCGCCCAGACGATGGCGATATCGGCAATGGAGCCGTTGGTGATCCACATCTTGGAGCCGTTGAGCACCCAGTCGTCTCCATCCCTTTTCGCATGTGTTTTCATGTTGGCCGGGTCGGAACCGCCGTGGGATTCGGTCAGCCCGAAACAGCCAATCACTTCTCCGCGCGCCATCGCGGGCAGCCAGCGCTGTTTCTGTTCTTCCGAACCAAAGGCGTGGATGGGGTACATGCACAGACTGGATTGCACCGAAACAAAGCTGCGCAGGCCTGAATCGCCCCGTTCCAGTTCCTGGCAGATCAGGCCATAGCTGACACTGTTGAGACCGGCACAGTCATAGCCGTCGATGCTGCTGCCCAGCAGACCCAGTTCGGCAATTTCTGGAATCAACTCCTGCGGGAAGCGGTGTTCATCGAAACATTCGCCAATGATGGGCAGTACCCGTTCGTCCACGAAACGGGCCACGGTGTACTGCACCATCTGCTCCTCTTCGGAAAGCTGCGAACGGATGGAGAAAAAATCTTCCGGATCAACCAGTTGCGGCATGGTCTTGTTACCTGTGCTGAGGGAGAAATCGGGGATTCTAGCGCTTGTGGACGAAAAAGACTACCCAAATGGGATAGATGCCGAACGGACGATCACTCCCGTTACACCAGGCGCTCCCCACGTCCAATGCCGAAATAGCGAAAACCGGCAGCTTGCATCTGCATCGGATCGTAGATGTTGCGGCCATCAAACAGCACAGGTTGTTTCAGCCGTCTTTTCAGATTGTCCAGATCCGGGTTCCAGAAACGCTTCCATTCCGTGACCAGCAACAGGGCATCCGCACCTTCCAGGGCCTGGTCGGCATTGTCACAAAGTTGCAGATCATCTCGGTCACCATAAATGCGTCGGCATTCCTGCATGGCCTCCGGGTCATAGGCCTGGACCCGTGCACCGGCCTTCCACAGGGCTTCCATGATGACCCGGCTGGGGGCTTCCCGCATGTCATCGGTATTGGGCTTGAATGCCAGCCCCCAGAGCGCGAAGGTCTTTCCGGAAAGGTCCTGACCAAAACAGGCATGAACCTTGTCCACCAGACGCATTTTCTGCCGCTGGTTGACTGCCTCCACAGCACGCATCATCAAGGGTTCGTAACCGATTTGTTCAGCCATGCGTTTCAAGGCCTGTACATCCTTGGGGAAGCAGGAACCGCCGTAACCCGTACCCGGATAGATGAAATGAAAGCCGATTCTGGGGTCGGAACCAATCCCCTGACGTACCATCTCCACATCCGCGCCCAGGTATTCCGCCAGGTTGGCGATCTCGTTCATGAAACTGATCTTGGTGGCCAGCATGGCATTGGCGGCGTATTTGGTCAGCTCCGCTGAACGTATATCCATGGCAACAATCCGATCATGATTGCGATTGAAGGGCGCATAAAGCTGGCGCATGCGCTGGTGCGCCTCCTCGCTTTCTGCACCCACCACGATGCGGTCCGGTCTACGCGCATCGGCAATGGCCGCGCCTTCCTTGAGAAACTCCGGATTGGATACCACATGAAACGGCAGGGTTTTGCTCCGCTGTTGCAGTTGTTCGGCCACACAGGCCTTGACCTTGTCGCCCGTGCCCACCGGCACGGTGGACTTGTCAACGATGATCTTTTCATCATTCATGTGTTGACCAATGGCCCGGGCGACCTGAAGTACATACTGCAGATCTGCGCTGCCGTCTTCATCCGGCGGTGTGCCGACGGCAATAAACTGGAAAGTGCCAAAAGCCACGCCTTCTTCCTGGCTGGCGGTGAATTGCAAACGGCCATTCTCCCGGCCTTCGGCAATCAGCGTATCCAGCCCCGGTTCGTAGATGGGTACACCACCGGCATTGAGCAGGGCGATTTTCTGCTCGTCCACATCCACGCACATCACATGATGCCCGGCTTCTGCCAGACAGGCTCCGGTCACGAGTCCCACATAGCCTGAACCGAAAATGGTGACTTTCATTAGTTATCCCCAGAATGGACTATCTTGGCGAGTATACAAAAAAAGGCCGGAAGACTCCGGCCTTTTTTCATAACGAACTGAGCTGTTACTTCTCGATACCGAGCAGTTCCACTTCAAAGATCAGCGTGCTGTCCGGGCCAATGGGGCCAGGCGTGCCACGTGAGCCATAGGCCAGCTCCGGTGGCAGATAGAGCTTGAATTTGGAACCTACCGGCATCAGCTGCAGCCCTTCGGTCCAGCCCTTGATCACACCATTCAGTGCGAAAGTGGCCGGCTGGCCGCGCTTGTAGGAGCTGTCAAACTCGGTACCATCCACCAGCGTGCCCTTGTAGTGCACCTTGACGCGATCCGTAGCCTTGGGTTTGGGGCCATCGCCCATCTTGATAACTTCATACTGCAGGCCGCTTTCCGTGGTTTTCACTTCCGGGCGCTTGGCATTTTCTGCCAGAAACTTCTGGCCAGCTTCACGGTTCTTCTTCGCCTCGGAAGCCTTGGCGGCTTCCTTCTCCTTGCGCAGCTGGGCAAAGAAGGCTTTCTTGACCTCGCGTGCCTGTTCCGGAGTCATTTTCAGATCCTTGCCTTCCAGCACATCCCGCATGCCTTCCACCACGGTGTCAATATCGAACTTGCCATTGAACTGTCGCAGGGAATTGCCGATGTCCATGCCCAGCATGTAGCTGAGTTCCTTGCGATCCACGGGTTTGTTCTCGGTCCCGGCCTTTTCGGTTTCAGCCAAAGCCAGGGTAGCCAGACCTGCATACAGTGACAAGGTCAGCAGGCCTTTGCGAAGGATGGTCATACTATTCTCCTTGGTTTGAATACAAAAGAATCGGGGTGATTCGGCTGGCTATTGTGTCGTCTCAACTCCCGCTTGGCAAATCCGCCTGCTGCCTATGACCGTTCATTCTAAAGAAAGTTGCTCCAGAACAGTACGATGTCCGTATGCGGGCTATGCGACACATACCGGCACATGCGACAATTCGCTACCCTGTACAGTACGGTCTGCCATGCTTCGTTGTGAACACTTGTATCTCAGGCGCGCCGGGCGCCTGTTGATCGAGGATGCCAGTTTTGAACTCCACCCCGGGCAACACTGTGCCCTGACAGGTGCCAATGGAACAGGAAAATCCAGCCTGTTTGCCCTGATACGCGGAAAGCTGGAAGCCGATCAGGGTAACTTTCAGTTGCCGAAGCACTGGACAATCGCGCATGTAGCCCAGGAAACCCCCGCATTGCCGCACAGTGCGTTGGAGCATGTGTTGCAGGGTGATATGGAATGGACTGAACTGCGTAGACAACTTCAGGATAAGCAATTACCGGAACAACACATTGCCGGATTGCACGAACGCTTCGAGCAGATCGGTGGCTGGCAAACCGAATCCCGGGCAGCACGCCTGTTACACGGGCTGGGCTTTGCCGATGAGGATATTCACAAGCCGGTGCGAGCCTTTTCCGGAGGCTGGCGCATGCGTCTCAACCTTGCACAGGCCCTGCTTTGCCGTTCGGATCTGCTGCTGCTGGATGAACCCACCAACCATCTGGACATGGAAACCGTGCTATGGCTGGAACAATGGCTGCAACGCTACAGCGGAACCTTGTTGCTGATTTCCCATGACCGGCAGTTTCTCGATGCGGTTTGTGATCATGTCCTGCATCTGGAAAACCGGAAACTGCAACTGTTTCGTGGTAACTACAGCCAGAGCGAACACAAGCGGCTGGAACAGCGGCGCCTGCTGCAGAAACAGGCTGAAAAGGTGGAAAGTGAACGGGCTCACATGGCCGATTTCGTTCGCCGATTTCGTGCCAAGGCCAGCAAGGCCAAACAGGCACAAAGCCGCCTCAAGGCACTGGAAAGGCTGGCACCGGTTTGGCTGGAAAAAACCCGCCAGCAACTGGCATTCGACTTTCCCCAACCGGAAAAACAGCCAGCAACCCTGATCAAGCTGGATGATGTTAGACTGGGCTGGGATGAGGCACACCCGGTGTTGCAGCAGGTACGGCTGACCCTGCTGCCTGGACAGAAACTGGGCTTGCTGGGACCCAATGGTGCAGGCAAATCCACACTCATGCGTACACTGGCTGGTGAACTGCAGCCGTTGGCCGGACAGTGTTTTCCTGCCAAGACACTGAAGGTGGGCTATTTCGCCCAGCACCAGATGGACCGGCTGGAACTGAATGACAGTGCCCGAATACATGTTCAACGACAGCAACCAGGCTGGTCCGAGCAACAGTGCTGGGATTACCTTGGTCGCTTTCATTTCAGCAAAACCCAAGCGGAACAACCCGTAGCAGAATTCTCCGGTGGCGAACGCGCGCGCCTGGCCCTGGCTCTGGTTATTCAGCAACGACCCAATCTGCTGTTACTGGACGAGCCCACCAACCATTTGGACATGGAAACCCGTGAAGCCCTGGCCCTGGCACTCAATGAATATACGGGAGCCGTACTGCTGATCTCCCACGACCGTCATCTGCTGCAACTGTGCTGCGACAGCTTCCTGCATATTAACAACGGGCGTGTAGAGGACTGGCCTGGCACCCTGGAGGAATGGCTCCAGCATGTGCAAGGCATGGCAACTCCAATGCCTGCCAAAAACGTAAAAAACGAAAGAACCGCCGCTCGGGAAAGACGCAAGCGAGCAGCAGAAATTCGTGCACAACTGCAGCCGATCAGAAATCAGTGCCAACAACTGGAAAAAACCATGGCGACCCTGCAAGCTGAATTACAGGCCATTGAAACCCGTTTACTGGATGAATCACTGTACACTGCGGAAAACAGACTGCAGCTGCAAACACTGCTGCAAAACCAGGGGCAACTCCGGGTGAAATTACAGGAAAAAGAAGATGAGTGGCTGGAACAAACCACTGTGCTGGAAGCCCGGGAAAAAGCCTTGAACGAAGAACAAACCTTTCAGGACCGATAAGCATGCAAGCGCCTCCGGAATCCCTTTTGCTACCCGAAGCCCAGAGAAAATCAGCACAACGGCAAGCCATGGCCCTGCCGGCCTGGACGTTGACCCGACAACAATTGTGCGATGTGGAACTGTTGCTCAATGGTGGTTTTTCACCATTGCAGGGGTTCATGGGCCGTGATGATTACGAGCAGGTGCTGAGCCACATGCGGCTGGCCAACGGCCAGCTCTGGCCCATTCCCATTACACTGGATGTGCCGGAAACAACCATGGAAGCCGCCCGCGAAGCCGGGCAACTCGCCCTGCTGGAACCGGAAGGCATGACACTGGCCATCCTGGAAGTCAGTGATGCCTGGAAACCGGATCGGCACAAGGAAGCCCTGGCCGTATTCGGCACAGAAGATATCGCTCATCCCGGTGTCGCACGGTTGCTACAGCAAGCCCCCTGCTGCCTGGGGGGAAAGCTGCAAGGCATTCAATTGCCCAATCACTATGATTTCATGCACTTGCGTCACACACCTCAGGAATTGCATGCACTGTTCAAACGCATGGGCTGGGATCGTGTGGTAGCCTTCCAAACCCGCAACCCCATGCACCGAGCTCATCTGGAACTGACTACCCGGGCAGCACGGCAGGCTGAAGCCAACCTGTTGATTCACCCTGTAGTCGGGCAAACCCGCCCCGGAGATGTGGACCATTTCACCCGCGTCCGCTGTTATGAGAAATTACTGCCCCGCTATCCCGCGCACACGGCCATGCTCAGCCTGCTGCCACTGGCCATGCGCATGGCTGGCCCGCGTGAAGCCCTTTGGCACGCGCTGATCCGCAAGAACCATGCCTGTACACATTTCATTGTGGGCCGTGACCACGCCGGCCCCGGTAACCGTCCGGACGGCACAGCCTGGTATGACCCCTATGCCGCCCAGCAGTTGGTAGAAGCCCATGCGGAAGAAGCTGGCATTACCCTGGTGCCGTTCAAGAAAGTAGCCTGGGTACCAGACAAGGGCCAATACTGTACGGAAGAGGAAATCACCGAAGACGATGAGGTGCTGGAGCTATCCGGCACAGAACTGCGCAGCCGGCTGGAACAGGGGTTGGAAGTGCCCGAATGGTTTTCCTGGCCGGAAGTCATGGCCGAGCTGCGCAAGCGCTACCCTCCCCGGCACCAGCAGGGCTTCACCGTGTTTTTCACCGGCCTGTCCGGTGCTGGCAAATCCACGCTGGCCAATGCCCTGATGATTCGCCTGATGGAAGACGGCAACCGCCCTGTGACCCTGCTGGATGGTGACATCGTACGCAAACACCTCTCCAGTGAACTTGGATTCAGCCGTGCCCATCGGGAACTGAATGTGCGTCGCATTGGTTTCGTGGCCAGTGAAATCACCAAGAACCGCGGTGTGGCCATTTGCGCACCCATTGCCCCCTATGCGACCACCCGCCGGGAAGTGCGGGAAATGATCCAGCATTATGGTGCCTTTATTGAGGTACACATCAGCACACCGCTGGAGGTTTGCGAACAGCGTGATCGCAAGGGGCTCTATGCAGCGGCCCGAGCCGGGAAAATCGAGCATTTTACCGGCATCTCCGACCCGTACGAAGTGCCGGAAAACCCGGAATTGCGCCTGGATACCCAGCAGTTGTCACCGGAACAGGCCGTCCAGCGTATTTTGCTCAAGCTGGAATCCATGGGGCTGATCCTGCCGGAAAGAAATTGATTGGCATTCCACCCATGGCCTGAAGACTTTGTATAATCCTTTGCATCTCGAAACCGAACAGGAGCCATCCCCATCATGCGTCTGAGCCTGCTTGCCCTTGTTGTGTTCATCCTGCTGGCTGGCTGTGGCCCCAGCACGCCTGTTTATGACGAACACACAGTGGCTCAGGCCCAAACAGTGGCACAGATGGAAAAGCTGCTGCAGCAGATGCAGTCCAGCCTGCAACAATCTCCCGATAATTCCCAGCTGAGCCAGCAAATCCAGCAATTGCAGCAAAAACTGGCTCGAACACTGGCTGGCAAGTTTCGTCAGGAAAGCGAGCGGGAAAGAACCGGCGGCCATATCCCCATACAACGGCTGGAGCAAGGCCTGCCTCTGGCCGAGCGGCTGCAGCAACTCGATTCTGCGCAGGCTGCCGATTTTTCCAACTGGCTGAAAAAGGAACGGGAAAAATCCGAATTGGCTCTGGCTGACCAGCAACTGGCCTTGCAACAGACCGACCCGATACTGTTGAAAAAACGCCTGCAGTTGCTTGCTGGCCTTGAGAACCTGGCTGGCCAGCGCATGGAACTGATGCAGGAAGACGTGGAAAACCAGTATGTAGCAGCCATTCGCCAACAAGTGACACAACTGATGGAACAGTACCAGTATCCGGCTGCCGAAGAGCTGCTTGCAGCCGCGCTGAAGGAGTTGCCGACCCATCCGCAACTGCAGTATCTGCACAAGCAGGCCCAAGCCGCCCTGCTGGCAAATGCTTTTGAACAGGCACTGGAAGATGGTCAGCCCCGGCAGGCCATGGAGCAGCTGTACAAACTGGTAGAGCTGGGTGAAGCCGGCCAGTCTGCAGTACAAAAACTGGGTACGCAGGTGACCGCACTGGCACAGTACCATGCCGATCGCGGCCAATCCGCCATCCAGGCAGAGAACTGGGCTGAGGCCTGGCAGCACTATCAAACGGCACGGAAAATCCTGCAGATTGCCAACCAGTCACCTGGCCGCGCACAATCCTGGGAAGCCCCCTTGCGCAAGGCCCTGCAAACCCTGGCGGTACGCGCCAATCAGGAAGGTCTCCCGGGCTTGCAGCTGACCTATCTGCTCATGCTGCAACAAATCCAGCCACAACCCGAAGCCATGGAAGCCAAGATACAACGCCCGGCCCAGGCCACACTCAATCAGGCCATTCACCGCCTGAGCATCAGCCCTTTCAAATCCACTCCCGAGCACCAGGGTCTGGGTGCTGCATTGGCAGCCCGCCTGACCAGTGAATTATTGCAGCGGATTCCCCACGATGTACGCGTGGTGGAAAGGGATGAACTGGAAGCCATCATCCGTGAACGGGCACTGGATACCAGTAAAAACAGCCGTTCCATGAGTATTGCACCTGCCGATTTCCTGGTTCAGGGGAATATTCTGGACGCCAGTGTGGAGCATTCGGAAAAACAATCCTTTCAGACTGAACGCGTACAAACCGGCACCCGTGAAGTTCCCAACCCCGCCTGGCAAGCCTGGCGGGATGACCGCAAGCGGAAAAAACTGCCCGAACCGCCCAAAACCTTGCAGCAACCGATTTTTGAGGACGTACGCTACGCCATTACCCTGCACAAGAACACGGCGGTCCTTTCCGCCAGCTATCGCCTGATCGATGCAGCCAGTGCCAAGATCATCAAAACCAGCACGATCAGCCGGGAAAAGACCTTGACGGATATTTCTTCCGAAGGCGTGCAACTGGGCAGTTACAACAAGCCGCTGAAAATCGCCGATCTGCCCAGCGATTCGGAAATGCTCAAGGAGTTGTTGCAGGAAGTGGCAAATGCCATGAGCGAGGAACTGGTGGCCGCACTGAGCGAAAGCGAAAAGGGCCACCTGGAAAAAGCCCGGTTGCAGGCAGAACGCGGAAATTATGCCGAAGCCGCTGAGCTGGCAGCCCGTGCGTGGGTGATTGCCCGTGCCAAGGGCAAGGCCGTGGATGCCATCTACGACGAAATGGTGCGCTACGCCCTATTGGCCGGTATCTGATTGTTCTGCAGCTTTAGCACGCCAGCGCAGCCGCAGTGGTGCCGCCAGCTCCGTGCCCCCGGGTTCGCTCTCCAGCCACTGAAGCCAGCTGTCAGCAGCCTGCAGGTCATTTTCCCTTAGCGACTGGTCGATTTGAATCCGTGCACGCTGGAGCATGGCCTGTTGAATCCGCGCCCTGCTGTCATCCTTCTGTGGCAACTGCTTCAGTTCCTGTGCCAGCGACATCATATCTTCCACGCGTTGAACGGCCTGGGCACGGCTGAGAAGCCGTTGTGCCAGGGCAGCGCGTTTCAGTTGTGACACATCCCCGTTGCTTGATTCCGGCAGCCGGGATTGACTGATTCGCTTGAATTTCCGCCGTACAGCCTTGACATCCGGATGCTCCGGGTCGGCCTGCATGGCCCATCGCAAGCGCTTTTGCGCTTCTGCCATATCCTGTTGCTCCAGCAGGAATTCAGCATCCAGAGCCAAGGCCTGGGCAGTCCTGGACAAGGCATCAACGGCCTCCAGATTGGCTGGATCCTTGCGCAATACTTCCCGCCAGGCACGGATAGCCTGATCCGGCTGACGGCGCTTGTGGTCTTCGGCATAGGCCAGCAGGGCCGGGATGTCATCCGGCATGGGCTCAGTCTGGCTCTGTCTGGTAGATTGTGTTGACTGGCTGGATTGTGCCTGCAGTGTTTCCAGCCTTTCCTCGGCTTTTGTCAGCCGTGTCGATGGCATGGCCAGTTTGCGTGCGCTTTTGATGTATCGGGATGCACGGGCCAGGTCCTCGGCTTCCATCGCCTTGTTTGCCAGCTCAAGCAATTGCTCAAGAACTTTCTCCAAGCCTTTCTTTGCCTGGGTGTTTTCAGGGTCAAGTGCCAGTACCTGTTCAAAACGCTCTTGTGCATTGGCACCCGCGGGCCGTGTCAGTTGCGTATGAGCCATGAAGTTGTATCCTTCATCCAGCAGTTGCCGGATACGCCCAGCCAGTAATTCGGATTCCATGCCTTGCTGTTGCTGGCTTTCCAACTGTTTTTGCCACCATGCCCCATCGAGCTTTTGATACAAAACGGGCAGCGTTTGCAAACGCGCCAGACGTAGCGTCATTTGCCGGGCATCATTGGCATCCAGCAGGCTTTGCAATTGCTGGCGCAGCCGGTCAACCACGCTTTGCCGCAAGGCGCTGGCCTGGGATGGGTCGACTTCTGGCGGTACCTGCTGCAACAACGACCACGCACGCAACAAATCATTGAAGTCCGAGCTTTGCAGCAGTGCCTCCACAATACGCTGCCACCCTTCTCCTTCGCGGTCGTTCCCATCGGCCTGCGCGTCAGTTTCCGGTTCAGAGGCATCCATCGACTGGCCTTGCTGCAACAAGGCCTCCGCGCGCATGGCCAGCGGCCCCTGATCCAGCGAGAAAGCCCTGGCCTGGTTCTTCCATGCCGGAATAGCGGGCCAATCCTGCTGTTGTTCGATCTCATCCAGCCAGGCATCCATCATCTGACGGATCGCCGCTTGCAGTGCACGGTTTTCGCCATGTTTTTTCTGCAGGGCTATTGCCACCTCCAGCGCGTTGTCCCCGGCCGGGCGAACAAAGCGCTTTTGTTCAACCAGCCATTTCAGCCGGGTCAATTGTTGCGCGAGACGCGCTTCCTCGCGCACTTGCTGCTGTTGCTGGTGCCATTGTTCCAGCAACAATTGCCCGGCCCACACAAGCAGTACGACCGAAAGCATACCCAGCAGCCATTTCCAGGGAAAAGCGCGATGCCGTGCAGGGGTTTGCACCTGTCTGCGGGTTTCCGGACGCGGTGTCGGAACGATTTCCGGCGTATTTTTTCGTGTGGTATTTTCCACCACATGCGGCAGACTTGAGGGGGTATAGTCCTTGCATGCTGCCAGGGCCTCGGAAGCTTCCAGCTTCTCCATCTCCGTGAGAAAAGCCTGTGCATGGGCAAAACGATCCTCAGGGGCCTTGGCCAGCATGCGGTCGAGAACCGGCTGCAATGGAGACAGACATTCCGGCAAGCGCGGCAAGGGGTCATTGACGTGCATGATGCAGACAGTCAGGGACTCTTCAGACTGATAGGGGACCTCTCCCACCAGCAATTGGTAAAGCACGATTCCCAGTGAGTACAAATCGGCGCGATGATCCACCTTTTTGCCTCGAGCCTGTTCAGGGCTCATGTAGTGCGGCGTGCCGATAATGGAACCGGTGGCCGTCATCTGGGTATTGCTGTCTGCGGCACGGGCTATGCCAAAGTCGGTCAGGCAGGAAGCGCCTTTTTCATCGAAAAGAATGTTGTCCGGCTTGACATCCCGGTGCACAAAACCCTTCTCGTGCGCGTAGGCCAGTGCCTGGGCAATTTCCTTCACAATCACCAGTGCCCGTTCCACCGACAAATTTTGCAGGTCCAGATCAGACAGCTTGCCCCCCGGCAAATACTGCATGGCGATGAAATGATAGGTGTCATGCACACCCACGTCATGGACGGTAACAATGTGCGGATGATGAAGCTGGGCAGCTATTCGCGCTTCACGAAGGAAGCGGTCAGTAAAGGATTGATCACTGGCAAGAAAAGGTGACATGACCTTGAGCGCCACTTCGCGATCCACGGATTCCTGCAGGGCCAGATAGACCGTGGCCATGCCACCCTGCCCCAGCTGTTTGATCAATTGGTAACCCGGCAAGCTGAAACCGGAAAGGTCATCAGGGTTCCAGGTCATGCGGCTCCCTCGGCATCCACCAGAACGGCGGTCAGATTGTCTCGTGAACCTGCGCCAATCGCGGTATCTACCAGGGCCTGGGCACAGGATTCCGCATCCGGATAACTCTCCAGAACAGCCTGCAGGCTGCTGTCCTCCAACACCCCGCTGATTCCATCACTGCATAACAGGTAACGATCCCCTGGCCTGGGGTAGATCGAACGACAGGATAGCCGGTCCAGTTTCTGACCCAGTGCACGGGTCACCACATTGCGCTGCGGGTGTGCACGGGCTTCTTTTTCCGTGATGGCCCCTGCGTCCAGCAACCCCTGTGCAAAAGTATGGTCGGTGGTCAGGCAGGTCAACACGCCCTGACGAAAACGATAGCATCGGCTATCACCCGCCCAGACCAGGGTACCGGGTATCTCTCGCAGGCTCAGAGCGACAACTGTACTCCCCAACCCCTTGCCCGTGGGGTTGCGGCCACCTTCCCTCTGCAACCGGCGATGTGCTGAAGCAACTGCAAGGGGCAGGGATTTACCCTGCCCCATTTCAGATGCGATGGTCTCACAGGCCAGTATTGCAGCCAGCTCACCATGCCCGAGTCCGCCCATACCGTCAGCCAGCAGGTAAAGGCATTCACCTTCGTCCACATGAAAACGGTCCTCGTTGTTTTCCCGGACGGTGCCCGCATCAGTGACTGCAGCTGATTGCCATCGCATTGAGTCGATACTCAGTGGTGCTGGCCAGCCGATGGCTTGCCGTGTTCCGCAGCGCCCTCCTGTACCACATGGTGGTTGATCAGCCCCTGCTCATACATCCAGTGTGTCATGGGATCCAGTGCCTCGGAAATCATCAACAGGCCAACTAAAGTCATCGAAAGCGTATAGGGAAGCGCCATCACCACCATGCGACCATAAGAAAGACGGATCAAGGGTGCCAGCGCAGAAGTTAACAGGAAGAGGAATGCAGCCTGGCCATTGGGAGTTGCAACAGAAGGAATATTGGTACCCGTATTGATAGCCACTGCCAGTTCATCATAAATATCCCGTGTAATCAGGCCATTGTGCCATGCTCGCTGTACTTCTTCGATATATACCGTGGCTACAAAGACATTGTCGGAAATGGAAGACAAGGCACCGTTGGCCAGATACAGGAAAATGGTTTGTGCATTGCCTTTCATGGCGAGAATATGATTGATCAGTGGCGTAAACAATGCCTGATCATAAATCACGGCAATGATGGCAAAAAACACAGCCAGCAGAGCTGTAAACGGCAAGGCTTCTTCGAAGGCATGACCGATGCGCCCTTCCTCAATCACACCGGTGAATACCGTAGACAGGACAATCACGGACAAACCAATCAAGCCTACGGCGGCCAGGTGCAAGCCCAGTGCCACCACCAGCCAGATAGCGACCAGGCCCTGAGCCCACAGGGCAGCCTTCTCGCGCGGCCCCCTTTTGGTTTCTTCATGTGCGGCATATTCGGTCATGACCCGACGAACATTCTCAGGCATTTCCGCACCATATCCCACAAGTTTGAATTTCTCCAGGACAATACAAGTCAACAATCCCGTGAACAAAACCGGGACAGTTACGGGAGACATGCGGAAAAAGAATTCCACAAAACTCCAGCTTGAACGAGAGGCAATGACCAGATTTTGTGGTTCACCCACCATGGTCATCACGCCGCCCAATGCTGTGCCCACTGCGGCATGCATCATCAAACTGCGCAGGAAGGCTCGAAACTGGGCCAACTCACTTTCATAGCGTTCATCCAGTTGAATATCTTCAGTGTGATCGTGTTCATCATCGAATTTCTTGCCAGATGCCACCTTGTGGTAGATGCCATAGAAGCCCACACTGACAGTAATCACAACCGCTGTTACCGTCAGTGCATCCAGAAAGGCAGACAGTACGGCGGCCACAAGACTGAACATCAATGAAAGCTTGATTTTGGATCGTATTCCCAACAACAAACGGGTGAACACATGCAACAACAGACCCTGGAGGAAATAGATGCCTGCCACCATAAAAATCAGCAACAGGATGACTTCCAGATTCCCTTCAATCTTGTGGTACACCGTTTCCGCCGATGTCATGCCGATAATGACGGCTTCCATGGCCAGTAGGCCACCGGGTTGCAAGGGGTAACACTTCAGCGCCATGGCCAGAGTAAAAATGAACTCCATCACAAAAGCCCAGCCGGTGATTTCAGGGCCTGCAATCGCAAGGAGAACCGGGTTGATTGCCAAAAAACCGACAATGGTAAGCTTGTACCAATCCGGCGCGTTACCGAGGAAATTCTCCACCACTGCCTGTGTATAGTTACGGACCATCTTGTTCTCCCCTTGCTTGAATTGAACGCCTAATACTAGCACTCTATGGGGATGCGTAAAGACCCAAGTTTCATTCTGGGAACAATTGCCATTCTTGTGCTCCTTCTGGCAATTTACAACCTGGACAAGCAACCGGCCAAAACCCTGCCTGCACCCTGGGTGTACGGACGCTTCCATGTCACAACCCGTCCGAACTTGCTGGGGAACCCCGCCCCCAAAAGCATCTGGCCAGGCATGGAATATACCTTGTTACGCAGGTTCGCCCAGGATCAGGGTTGGCAGATTCATTTCCGTGAAGCACGACAGTTCTCTGATCTTTTTGATGATTTGCTCGAGGGACACGCACACCTGGCCGCAGCCAATCTCAGTTTGACAGCAGCACGATTGCAGGAATTTCTGTTCACCCGACCCATCGGTCACAGCAGGATTGTTGTACTGGTACACGCTGCACGCCGGGGTATTCGTGACTGGAAAGAGCTGCCAGAAAAAATCCGCGTATTGCACGGTAGCATTTTTGAACGTCTGCTGCGGCAACGTGGCATTGCCCATGTGGTTAGCACAGATAACAGTATCCTCGACCTGCTGGACCTGCTGGAAACCGGGCAGATCGAAGCTACCTTGCTGGATGAAAATGTATGGTTACTATTCAAGCCTTTTTTCCCAAATGTCAGAGTTGCCTTTCGTGGTGAAAAGACTTATCCCATTGGATGGGCGCTGCCCGTTACAGCAGATGGGCTGAAACTGCAAAAGCGAATCAACCACTGGTTGCAACAAGTTGAACAACAAGGTTTGTTATCCCGGCTGAAACGGGAGTATCTGGCCCCCAGTGAGGACTACGATCCAGCTGGAACCTTCTACTTTCGAAAACTGTTGCACAAACGCCTGCCCCGTTACCGCCATATCTTCCAGCAGGTTGGAGAGATCACGGGTCTGGACTGGCAACTGCTGGCGGCCATGGCCTATCAGGAATCACACTGGAACCCGCGTGCACGCTCAAAAACCGGAGTACGAGGGATGATGATGCTCACTCGTGCAACGGCTAGAGAACTGGGGGTGAAAGATCGTCTGGACAGTGAGGAGAGTGTATTGGGTGCTGCACGTTATTTGCAGAAGCTGATTGACAAGTTTCCCACTCGTATCCCGTTCGACCATCGTGTCTGGTTTGCACTGGGCGCCTACAATATCGGCTTTCGCCATATGGAAAATGCAAGAGTGCTGGCACAACGGCATGGTGCGGATCCTGATGATTGGTTTGCCGTCAAGCCCTGGCTGAGCAAACTCAATCATCCAGATGTCGTGCGTAGCATCGATGCCTGGCCGGCAGATGGACAACAGGCCGCACGCTATGTCAGCAACATCCAGCTCTACTATCGCTTTCTTCTGTGGAATTCGGTGCGTGATACACGGAAAAACGTCATTGTCCACCAGTAGCCGTTATTACAAAAACACTTATTACGCGGCTTTCAAATCGTGACTCATTTGGCAGTTCGTGGATGTTGCCATCATGTAGTTCGCTTGAAAATTTTCCCTTTTGGGCTAGACTGGCTTGCACACATTTGCCACGACGCAGCCGGCAGTCAGCGTGGAGCAGGAGAACTACTTGAACATTCAATTTGGCCATGGAACGCATAATGGACTGAAACGCGACCATAACGAGGATGCCTACACCTGTCGCGAGGATCTCCGCCTCTGGGTGGTGGCTGATGGCATGGGTGGACATCAGCATGGTGAAGTGGCCAGTCAGATGGCCATTGACATCATCGCATCCCAGGTGGCGGATGGCACCCCCTTGCGCCGTGCCATCCAGCTGGCCAATGAGGCCATCATTGCCAAGACGATGGAAAACAATCCGGAAGAACCGCTACCCATGGGCTCCACCGTGGTGGCAGTACGCACCACCGATGAAACCTATGACATGGCCTGGGTTGGCGACAGCCGTATCTATCTCTATGAGAACCGCGGGCTGAAACAACTTTCTCGTGATCATTCCTATGTGAACGAGTTGTTGCAATCCGGCGCCATCAGCGAGGAACAGGCCCGCACCCATCCGCATCGCAATGTCATCACCCAGGCACTGGGCGTGACGGCACCCATGGACTTGCACGTGGAAGACAATCAGTACCCCATGGCACCCGGTCAGCGTTTGCTGCTGTGCTCCGATGGCTTGAGTGAAGAAGTGGCCGATATGGAAATCGAAAGCATTCTCTCGCTGGGCCTCACCGCCCAGGAAACGGTCGATCAACTGATCCAGTCCGCCCTCGGTAATGGTGGTTCGGACAACATTACCGTCGTGTTACTGGATATCGAATCCTGAGTAACTGAACCTCAGCGGATTCCCCGGTTCAGGCACAGTTCGAGGTGGCCTTTCATCCGTTGCGTGGCCGCACGACCTTCTGCCATGGCTTCATCTGCACGGTCAAATTCCATGATGCCCAGATGTGCCAGTCGTGGCGCGATATGAACTTCCGGCGGATCTCCCGCCATGCGGCTGCGGGTGATGCGGTCCTGCATGATATTGATGGAACCGGCCATGACATCGAACAGGCCGGGCTCCTTGCGGTCCTTGCCCAGCAAGCTGCCAAGCCACTGCGCGGATTTGCCGTTCAGACTCTCGCGAATGCGCTGTGACCAGGCTGCCCATGAACCTGTTCCCGGTTCAGTACGGTCCCGGCTGGATGACTTGATCTGAAAATGTCTCCCCACCAGGCCGCCATTGAGATTGACAGCAATGACCACATCCGCCCCCATGGCGCGGCACAGGGAGATCGGCACCGGGTCCACCAGCCCACCATCCACCAGCCATCTGCCTTCGTGCTCTATGGG
>JALWTZ010000048.1 GCA_026993285.1 Lysobacterales bacterium
AATGTAGAATATCCGGCTGGTGCTGTTCCAGCAGCCTGCGCATGGCGCGTACCTTGAACAGGGTCAACAGGGACTTGCGGCCGATATCCAGTGGCAGATGCCGGCTGCCTTCGGCTTCCAGCCGCTCCACCATGCGGCCACCGGCGGAAACCACCAGGGATTCATGACCAGCCTCCACCAGGGCCCGGCCGATTTCCAGCGTGCCGGTTTCCACCCCGCCGGCATTCAGCGCCGGCAATACCTGCATCACTCGCATGCGCGCACCACCTCCGGCAAGGATTGCAACAGCCATTCCGCGGCCCGGTCGGCTTCCTGCAACACCGGCCGGGAGGGAAAACCCATACCCTGCCGCCATTGATCAAAAGACAGCAACCATTCCTGCTCCAGCAGGGTTTTCAGGCCGGCCGCCAGCCGATTGTTTTTTTTCCACGCCACCGGCAACAGGCCGACTTCCGCATTCGTGGACAACGCCTCATAAACCATGGAAACCGAATCGGCGCTGACCCAGATTCGCGCCTGCCGTGGCAGGGTTTGCATCAACCATCCGGGTGGGCAGTGCTCCCAGGGTTGGTATTGCGCGCCCCTCTGACCGGCCAGGGCCTGCAATCCCTTGCGGGTTGCCTCGGGCGTGCGGCGGGAATCAGCCAGTACCCATTGTCGCGCGGGATCCGCCTGCAGCAATGCCTGCACGCGTTCCAGTTGCGGGGTATCTTCCCAGATTACATGGCTGGAAGGACCACCCAATAGAATCATGCCCGTGTTGGCTTGCGGCGCTTGCGGGTGCATGCGATTCAGGGCGCCTTCCGTAGCCAGCACCTGTGTGTGGGCCGGAGGCTGGTCATGCCGTGGAATGATCATGCGGTCAAAACAGTACCGGGCCAGCCAGAAGGGCAATGAAGGGCGCATCAGCAAAATGGTGGTTACACCGGAAAATCGTGCCCGGCAGAGCGCGCCATGGGTTGCATGGCCGGCTGCCACTGCGAGGTGGAATGGCCCCTGCTGACGCAGAAAGCGCCCAACACCACCCTGGCGCACATCATGGGCCTGCCACTGGCAATCACAGCGGGCCTGCAGGGCCTCCAGCAGGCCCAGTGCCTGGTTTTCATGCCCGGGCTTGCCGTCACGAAACCAGGCGATACGCACGGTTTCAGTTTTCGCCGAGCCGGAAGCGTGTGCTGCAATAGGGGCAGACCGCTTCACCATCTTCATTCAGTGCCAGATAAACCCTGGGATGCGCATTCCACAGGCTTTCGTTCCTGGGCGGGCAGCACAGGGGCAAGTCTTCCGGCCGAACCGTTTGTTCGCTGTGGCTGCAGGGGAGCGTGGCGGCAGTGTTCATGCGGTTTTTACCTGCGTGCTGTTGGGGTCGTCATTGTAACCGATTCCATAACTTTTCAGCAGCGGGGCAATACTGGGCTTGCGCCCCCGGAAAGCCACGAAGGAATCCGCCGCCGGGCGGGAACCGCCCACCTCGAGGATTTCCGTGCGGAAATGCGCGCCGACCGCCGGGTTGAACACACCTTCCTCTTCAAAACGGGCGAAAGCGTCCGCAGCCAGCTGTTCGGCCCAGAGATAACTGTAGTACCCCGCGGCATAGCCACCACCGAAGATATGGCCGAAAGCATGCGGAAAACGGTTCCACTCCGGATAGGGGAGTACCGCCACCTCATCCCGCACCCCTTGCAGAACTTCCATCACCGTCTCCGGCCCGAACCGGGTGTGCTGGTGCAGGCGGATATCGAAAAAGGCAAACTCCAGTTGTCGAACCAGCCCCATGCCCGCCTGAAAATGGCGTGCGGCCTGCATCCGTTCGAACAGGGCTTGGGGTAGCGGTTCGCCGGTTTCCACATGGGCCGAGATCCTGTCCAGCCCCTGCCGTTGCCAGCAGAAGTTCTCCATGAACTGGCTGGGCAGCTCCACCGCATCCCATTCCACCCCGGAAATACCGGATACCGGTGGCAGGTCAATCCGGCTGAGCATGTGGTGCAGGCCATGGCCGAATTCATGGAACAAGGTAATGACTTCATCGTGCTGCAGCAGGCTGGGGCGCCCATCCACCGGTGGAGAAAAATTGCATACCAGATAGGCCACCGGGTATTGCCGCTGACCCTTGAGCGCATGGAGGCTGCGGCAAATATCCATCCAGGCCCCGCCCTGTTTCTTGTCGCGGGCATAGGGGTCCAGATAGAAGGCCGCCAGATGACGATCGTC
>JALWTZ010000049.1 GCA_026993285.1 Lysobacterales bacterium
CTTCACTGAGAAAGTAGGGTGTATCCACGAATGCCGGTGTAATCATGCTGAGCTGTTCGAGCAGTTTGCGACGATTATCCGCCACTTTTCCTTCGGCCTTGAGAATGGATTGAATCAATGGGTCCCAATCCTGCTGAATACTGTGCAGGGCCATGCGTACGCGCGCCCTGCTGACCGGGTCAACCGGCATCATGGGCGGGTGTGGATAGCGCTCATCCAGGTACTCACAAATGACATAGTCGTTGTACAGCACCAGGTCGCGGTCCACCAGTGTTGGCTCCTCACCCGAGGGATTCAACTGCAGAAGATCTTCCGGTGGCGCATCTTCCGTATATTCCACCACTTCCACATTGGTGTCCTTTTCGCTCATGACATAGCGAACACGGTGGCTGTGCAAGGAATTGGCAACCGCAAACAGCACCATGGATGAACGACCCTTGATCAAAGGACTCATGCTTGCTCCCCACGAATAAAAAAGGGTGTGGCCTCAGGCGCACACCCTTTCATCATACGATATCTTGACGCTTTTGCGGCAATCCTTGCCGCCTTTTATCAATGAATGTCGCGCCAGTACTCCTTCTTGAGCAGATAGGCCATCAGTGTAAAGAAGAGCAGGAAACCGATGACATACGGACCATAGTGCTTGCGCAACAGTTGTGCCGGTTCGGCCATATAGGCCAGATAGCTCACCAGATCCTTCACATCCCGGTCAAAGGCTTCGGGTGAGTGGCTACCGGGTTTTTCCAGTTCCAGGGTAATATGCTCGCCATGCTCTGCTTTCTCCTTATGAGCAATCTGCACCCCCTGCAGTGCAGTAAGGACGTTGGGCATGCTGGCGTTGGGGAACACGACATTATTCCAGCCAACTGGACGAGAAGGATCCTTGTAGAAACCCTTGAGATAGGCATACAACCAGTCTGTACCACGCGAACGGGCAATCACCGACAAATCTGGCGGCTCCTTACCAAAAAAGGCTTTGGCTTTTTTCGGATCCATGCTGGAAATCATGGGCTCGCCCACCTTGTGACCGGTAAGAATGAGGTTCTCCTCAATTTGCTTGGTAGTCAGCCCCAGGTCTGTCAGCCGCTTGTAGCGCATGGCCGCAGCACTGTGACAGCCCATGCAGTAGTTAACGAACAGCCTGGCACCACGCTGCAAAGCAGCCTGGTCATCCATGTTTAAGTGTACGTGTTCAAGATTGCCGCCTTCATTGGCCATGCCGGCCAGGGGAATCCACAGCAACAAACTCAAGATGATGTGTTTTTTCATTTTGTCACCCTTTCCGGTACCGGCTTGGTTTTTTCCATGCTGGTGTAAATTGGCATCAGCAGGAAGAACAGGAAATACAGTACGGTGCAGATTCGCGCCACTAGTGTCTGGGTTTCAGACCCCGCTTGCATGGCCAACCAACCCAAGGTTACGAAGCTGATCGCAAAAATGGCCAAGGCAATCTTGCTGAGTGTACCCTTGTAGCGGATGGATTTGACCGGGCTGCGATCCAGCCACGGCACCAGAAACAGCATCACGATGGCCGCACCCATGGCAATCACGCCACCCAGCTTGCTTGGAACGGCCTTGAGAATGGCGTAGAACGGAGTGAAGTACCAAACCGGCTTGATGTGAATGGGAGTTACCAACGGATTGGCGGGTACGAAGTTGTCATGCTCAAGAAACAAGCCACCCAGCGCGGGCGCATAGAAGATGACGCCGGCAAACAGAATCAAAAACACAGCCACGCCCAGAATATCCTTCACTGAATAGTACGGGTGAAAGGGAATACCATCCAGCGGCACACCGTTTTCGTCTTTTTTGGCCTTGATTTCGATACCATCCGGGTTGTTGGAGCCCACGGTATGCAAGGCAGCCAGGTGAATCACCACCAAGCCCAGCAACAGGATGGGCATGGCTACTACATGCAAGGCAAAGAAGCGATTCAGCGTGGCATCGGAAACCAGGTAATCACCCCGGATCCACATGGTCAGATCATCACCCACTACGGGAATGGCACCAAACAGGTTGATAATCACCTGTGCACCCCAGTAGGACATCTGGCCCCAGGGCAGCACATAGCCCATGAAAGCTTCGGCCATCAGCACCAGGTAGATCACCATGCCAATCAGCCAGATCAGCTCACGCGGCTTGCGGTAGGAACCATACATCAGCCCACGGAACATGTGCAGATACACCACAATGAAGAATGCGGAAGCTC